>JBNKOL010000073.1:0-3468 GCA_050294655.1 Sedimenticolaceae bacterium | reverse complement strand
ATTCCACTACCTGAAACGGTTCCCGGTGGACTATGTAAAGATCGAGGGTGATTTTATTGCCAATATCACCAGCGACCGGCGTGATCTCGCCTTCGTGCAGAGTATCTCCATGCTGGCCCACGACCTGGAGATGAAGACCATTGGCGAGTTCGTGGAGGACGAGGAGGTGCTGGCGGCGGTGGTCAGCGCCGGGATTGACTTCGCCCAGGGCTACTATATCGGCAGGCCGTCGCCTGAGTTGGGGTGAGAACTCTAAGGTGGATTGCCGCTATCCTTGGTACGCGTCGTTCTGCCGTGCTGGAGTTGAAGTGAGACCAGCGGTTCGGGATAGGGAAGGAATTAGACAAAAAATGCCGGGTTTTTCGCCTGCAAAAACGGCCTTACTATTAAAGGGATAATTTCGCAGACCGATAATGAGAGTGAGTGGCGCTGTAACACAATGCGGCAGCCGCAATCAGACAGTCCGCCGCCGTGGCGAACGGTCGCAATATGACAGCCAGACAGATAACGAGTTCGGAGTAAGTCCATGAAGATCAATGAGCCGGTCACTGGTCGAGAAAAAACGTACGGGGAAGATACGGTTATTATCTCCACCACTGACCTGAAGGGCATCATCACCTACTGCAATAATGATTTCGTTGAGATCAGCGGCTTCTCACAAGAGGAACTGCTAGGCAAGAACCATAATATTGTCCGTCACCCCGATATGCCGCCAGAGGCCTTTCAGGACCTGTGGGATACGGTGAAGGCCGGCCACCCCTGGCGCGGTATTGTCAAGAATCGGTGTAAGAACGGCGATCACTACTGGGTGGACGCCTATGTGACCCCGGTCTATGAAGGGGACACCATTGTAGGCTATCAGTCGGTGCGCAACCGCCCCAATCAGCAGGATGTGATGGCTGCCGATGAACTCTACCGCAAGCTAAACAATAAGCAGATCAGCAAACTGCCCAGGAAACACAGCATCTTCGATATCAGTCTCAAGCTGCGGCTGTTCATGGCGCTGGCATTTCTCGCCCTGCTGGCGGTCGCGGTTAGCGTGGTCAGTCTGCTCGGCAGTAGTGCCGGGTCCCGCATCTTGTCTGAACATATGACCAAAATCGAGCAGGTGGCCGCGCAATCGCCCGCGGCCCCGGCGGCCTTAAATCAACAGCTCAAGGCGCTGGAGGGTGATCTGAGCGCCCGGGCGAGCGCCGATGGCAGCATCATCCTGGCTATCTGTGTCACGGGTATTGTCGCCATGCTGGTCATCTGGATGCTGTTGGTAAAGACCATGGTGGACCCCATGCACCAGATCAAGGGAGTTCTGCATGGCATATCGGGTGGCAAGCTGCGCCAGCATATCGAGGTGCCCCATAACGACGACCTGGGACAGCTGTTGCAGGCGGTCAAGCTGTTGCAGGCGCGTCTGCACACGGTGTTTGGACATTTCACCGAGGCGGCGATGTCTCTGGCCGCCTCCGCGGAGCAGCTGTCGGCCAACGGCAATCAGGCGCTACAGGGTATCGAACGCCAGCAGGATGAAACATCCCAGGTGGCCACGGCCATGAACGAGATGGTCTCCACCGTTCAGGAAGTGGCGAATAATACGGGTGAGGCCGCCAGTGCGGCAGAGGTGTCAGATGAGAAGACCCAGGCAGGCAAAAGGCTGGTGGTTCAGACTCGCAACACCATCCACAATCTGGCCAACGAGGTGGAGCGTACCGCTCAGGTGGTGGATCAGTTGAAGGGGGATAGCGAAAAGATCAGCAGCATCATGGACGTGATCAGCGGGATTGCCGAGCAGACCAACCTGCTGGCCCTCAATGCCGCCATCGAAGCGGCCCGCGCAGGTGAGCAGGGCCGTGGCTTTGCCGTGGTGGCCGACGAGGTGCGCACCCTGGCGCAGCGTACCCGGGAATCCACCACCGAGATCCGCGACATGATAGAGCATCTGCAGTCCGGCATCAGCGACGCGGTCAGTGTCATGGCGCGCGGGCGTGATCAAGCGGGTTCCGCCGTCAGTCAGGCAGATGAAACGGAACAGGCCCTGGATTCCATTGCCGATGCGGTGGCTACTATCCATCGGATGAACATCCAGATCGCTACCGCCGCGGAGGAGCAGAACACGGTAACCGAGGAGATGAACCGCAATGTGGTCTCCATCAACGACCTCTCTGAAAACTCCACCCGCACCGCCCGCGATGTGGCGAGCGCGGGTTCCGAACTGGCCCTGATGGCCAAGGAGCTACAGGACCTGGTCTCACAGTTCAACAATTAATTTCCCCATCCGATTGGTGTAAACAGGCCCCGTCTTGGGGCAAGGAAACCGGCCTTAGGGCCGGTTTCTGTTTATAGGAAGGATTGAATCCGGGAAAAACCACAGCAACCCTGGTTTTGTCTTGAAGATATCTGGTTTTCTGCTACATGTGTAATCAATAACTCGAATAAAAGCGAAGAGATTAGGGAATTTAAAGCACATGGATGGTTTGTCATGGAAGATCTCTTTCGGCATAGACGTTGCCTTATCGTCGATGACTTCGAACAGATGCGAGTCTGCTTACGGCAGATGCTCACTCAATTCGGCGTGGTTGAGATCGAGACCGCTCCCTCTGGTGAACAGGCCCTGAGACTTCTCTCGAGATCACCCTTTGATATGGTGATCTGTGACTACAATCTGGGCGATGGGAAGGATGGACAACAGGTGCTTGAGGAGGCCCGGTATCTGGGTTATCTGGGCCACGCCAGCACCTTTTTTATGGTCACCGCTGAAAGTCATCTACCCATGGTCTTGGGTGCCCTGGAACACCAGCCCGACGAGTATATGATCAAGCCGATCAATAGCGACGTTTTCCAGCACCGCCTGCTGTGTACGCTGCAACGAAAAAAACGGCTGTCTCCGATTGATGAAGCGTTAGCCAAAGGAGAGAAGCAGCAGGCGATCCAATATTGTGCTGAACAGTCAGGTGGTGATCTCAAACACGGCCAGTATCTATCAAAATTGCGGGCCGAACTCTGTATCGATATCGGATCGTATGACGAGGCGGAAAAGATCTACCTGGAATTGTTAAAAATTCGCGATTTCCCATGGGCTCATTTCGGACTCGGGAAAATAGATTTTCTAAAAAAGCGTCTGGATCAAGCGGAAGACAGGTTTTGGGACCTGATTAAGAAGAATAAGCACTTTCTGGAGGTATACGACTGGCAGGCCAGTGTGCAGGAGGAGAAAGGTCAGGCAGAGCAGGCTCAGCAGTTATTGCAGCAGGCTGTAAAACTGGCGCCTCAGTCCGTAGCTAGACAGCGAAGGCTCGGATTGTTGGCGCTCAACAATGGTGATCTTGGGGTGGCGGAGCGCGCGTTCCAGGCCGCGGTCCGATGGGGTAAGAGTTCCTGTTTCGCCGAGGTGCAAGAGTATCTGGAACTGGCTGAGATCTATAAGCAGATGGGGCGGCGTTCCAAGCAGATTCAGCTTCTGGCGGACGGGGTTGC
>JBNKOL010000072.1:0-10688 GCA_050294655.1 Sedimenticolaceae bacterium | reverse complement strand
CGATGCGATCTGTAGGGTGGGGTCCTGCCCCCCCAACCAGGGTCGGCATTGGCACCCTTTGGTGGTGCAGGGCCCCACCCTACCTAATGAGCTCCAGTTGCAAGCCTGATAAATGGACCAGGAACAGATCGAAACCAAGCTGGCCGCGGCCCGCACCAAGCTGATCCTCGACAAGCCCTTCCTCGGCGCGCTGGTGATGCGCCTGCCGATGCAGCCGGCCAACCCCGACTGGTGTCCGTCCACCGCCACCGACGCGCGCAAGTTCTACTACAACCCCGAATTCATCGATCAGCTGACCCTCGACGAAACCCAGTTCATACTGGCCCACGAGGCGCTGCACTGCGCCCTCTCCCACTTCGCCCGGCGCCAGCACCGCACCAAGCTGCACTGGGACATGGCCTGCGACTACGCCATCAACCCCCTGCTCATCGCCGACGGGCTCAAGCCACCCCCAGGCTCGCTCTATCTGACCCAGTTCGAAGGCATGACGGCGGAGGAGATCTACCCCTGCCTCGACGAGAAAGACGATCAGCAGCCCCTCGACAACCACGTCTACGACCAGGACAACACCAAAGGCACCGGCAGCGGCAAGACCGAAAAGGAGATGGCGCCCAAAGACCAGGACAAGCCGACCGACAACGAGGGTGACGAGAGTAACCAGCAGCAGAGCGGTTCGGGCAACGCCGCCAGCCAGCCCCCGCCGCTCTCACCGGACGAAGCCGAGACCCTCAATATCCAGTGGCAGCAACGCCTGGCCGGCGCCGCCCAGCAGGCGATGCAGGTGGGCAAGCTCGACGGCGCCATGGCGCGCATGGTCGACCACCTGCTGCAGCCCCAGCTGCCCTGGCGCCTGCTGCTGGCCCGCTACATGACGGCGGTGGCGCGGGACGACTTCAGCTACATGCGTCCCTCGCGCCGGGAAGGTGAGTTCATCCTGCCCAGCCTGCGCAGCAATCAGGTGGAGCTGGTGGTGGCCCTGGATACCAGCGGCTCGATCCAGGATCAGGAGATGGGCGAGTTCCTCGCCGAGATCAACGCCCTCAAAGGACAGATGCGCGCGCGGGTCACCCTGCTGGCCTGCGACTCAACCATCGCCGAGGGGGCGCCCTGGGTCTACGAGGCCTGGGAGGAATTCGAACTGCCGGCGAAGATCACCGGTGGCGGCGGCACCAGCTTCGAGCCGATCTTCGACTGGGTGAAGGCTCAGGGGGTGAGACCCGATCTGCTGGTCTACTTCACCGATGCAGAGGGAGCCTTTCCAAAACTGGAACCCGACTATCCGGTCATCTGGTTGGTGAAGGGGAAAGAGAAGACCCCGTGGGGTCAGCGGATTCAACTCAATTGAGACCGTAACCAATTCATCCAATGGATAAACATCCAACACGCAATGGATGCAAATAAAACGCAAAGATCACTAGGGCCTGTTAACACGAATTCCATCGGCTCTGCCGGGGCTGATTTTGCGTCCGGCAAGGCAGAATGAGCGAGGTGTAGCCCGGCTACATGAGCGAATGACAACGCCGGCCCCCCACGCAGTGGGGATCCGACCCTCGGCGGGGCGTGAGCCGTTCGACTTCGAAGCGGGGCGTTTCGCCGACCTCCGGCGGTCGCATCCCCCGCTACGCGGGGGCCCCAGATAAAGCGCCACTCGGCGTTGCTCGTGGTTCAGTTGGAATGACCAAGCTTCTCTTCTCACGCCGGGATTGGGGCTTTTTCAGGGGCAACAGAGCCCATGGAATTCGTGTTAACTAGGCCCTAAGTCGATCGCTTGATCCCACTTGGCGCTCTTTGCACGCTTTGCGTTGTAAAAATCACAACGTTTTCTTGAGGGTAAAAGCGCCACGCAGTTCGCCGACCTTAAAACCGCGCGCCTTGTCCTCCGGATAGAGTTCATCCAGCTTGGCCGCCACCGGCTCCTCAAGCTCGACACCATGGCACTTGGTGCAGACCTCGGCGGTGGGGATTGCCTTCATCATGCGAAACACCTTGCGTCCGTTCTCCTCGGTCACTTCGGCCTTGACCAGCTTCATCGGGTCCTCGCCGGCCGCCTTGCGGCTCTCGAATTCGTTCAGGACCGCCTTCTCCCAGGCATCGGGCGTATTCTCGGGACTGCGCAGCTTAAGACTGGTACGCGCCACCCGCCAACCGCTCATTTGAGAGTGGGCCTCTTGCAGCTGGGGTGCCATCGTATTGCAGACTTTGATGGCATTCACCGCTCCACCCTGTTTCATGCCTTTCTGCAATTCGCCTTTTAGATCCTCCGCGAAGGCCTTGATAATACCCCTGCCTTCATTGATGTTGGCCTCCATTGATTCATCCGCTAAGGTGGCCCCAATGGGTAAAAGACTGGCGCAAAGTACTGCAGCACTTAATTTCATTCTATGTTCTCCTTGCGATCGGTTTCCTGGTCTCATCGTCATTTTGGCCCCAGAATGGGGTCAGGGCGTAGATTAAAACAAAGCGTTAGACTGGACAAAGATCAACTCTCAAGGTTTCGGCCAAATTGTCGGAAATGGAACTAACCCTTTAAAAAAAGATCACCTGAAGACATGAAACTCATGCCGTACCGACTTCTCATTCGTTTCCCCCTCTTTTTTGCCTGCCTGATTCTGACGTTTGGTGGCGGTCTACGGGCGGAGGAGATCAAACTGCCAGAACTTGGCTCATCCTCGGACCAGTACCTCACACCCACCAGCGAGAAGCAGCTTGGCCGGGAATTTATGTTAAGCGTGAAGAAGAACGCGAACGTACTGGAAGATCCGCTGATCAGCGAGTATGTACAGGACCTGGGTAACCGCCTGTTGAAGCAGAGTGACGCCTCGGGACTGGACTTCACCTTCTTTGTGCTCGAAGAACCCAACATCAACGCCTTCGCTGGACCGGGGGGCTACATCGGTATCCACAGCGGCCTGATTCTGGCCACCCAGAGCGAGAGCGAACTGGCTTCGGTCATCGCCCATGAAATAGCGCATGTCACACAAAAACACCTGTTGCGGGCTTTTGATGCGGCCAACCAGATAAGTGGCAAGACCGCCGCCCTGATCCTCGCCTCGATCCTGGTCGGTGTGGCCGGCGCCCCTGACGCTGGCATGGCCATGGCTACCGGCGCGCAGGCCAATGCCATCCAGGAGCAGATCAACTTCACCCGCAGCAACGAGGAGGAAGCCGACACCGTGGGTATCCAGATTCTGGCCGACGCCGGTCTCGACCCCCGCGCCATGCCGGTCTTTTTCGAACGCCTGACCCACGCCAGTCGCCTCTACGAATCGGGCATCCCCGAGATGCTGCGGACCCACCCGGTCACTACCAACCGCATCGCCGATGCGCTGGGCAGAGCGGAGCAGCACAGCTACCGCCACTACCCCGGCAGTCTGCGCTACTTCCTCTCCCGCGAAGCGCTGCGCGTGAGGCAGTTCAAAGAGCCCGAACATGCGGTCGCACACTTTGCCAGTGGCCTCGACGAAGGGCGCCACCTCAACCAGGAAGCCCATGAGTACGGTTACGCCCTGGCCCTGATGCGCAACCGGCAATACATCGAGGCACAAAAACGCATCGACAAGTTGCTCAAGGACAATGCAGGGCAGATTGAATATGTCCTGGCCAGCGCCGAACTGGCCGCTTTGCGCGGACACCCGGAGAAAGGACTGACCCTCCTTGAGACCTACTACACCCTGACGCCGGCAAATTACCCCCTCTCGGTGGCTTACATCGAATCCCTGACACTGGCGGGTAACTATGCCAAGGCGCGCCAGGTGGCAGCCGCCGCAACCAGCTTGCGTGCCGATAATCCCCATCTTTTTCGGCTGAGAGCAAGGACCGAGGAGCTGGCAGGCAACCAGACCGAATCACATCGCATGCTGGCTGAGGCCTATGTGGCCGAAGGCCAACTGCATGCCGCCATTCAGCAACTGGAGATCGCTCTGCGAAAGGTCGATAAAAGTGATTTCCAACAAGTCTCGCGCATTGAATCGCGCCTGACACGGCTGCAGAAAGCGCTCAAGAGTCAGGACAAGGAGAAGACGCAATAACATCGCATGCGGGTGCTATTTGGAAAGGCCCAGACGACATTCAGGTAAACCCCAACTCGCCATATCAGTTACCCAATGGAGGGGTGTAGGTGGCCAGCTAATAAATCACAAATTACTAATAAATAGAGAATTTTTTACTTGCTATCGTTGACTGTTTCGGTATTCTTACAGCTACCTGTTTAGGCAGAGAAAGCGTGCAAGCACAGGGACGAATAGAGACAATAGGGAATAATGCTGCTGCGCAGAAAATAATCAATGTCCAGGAGGATCGGGCAAGGCGGCCGCAACTTTTTCGGTAAACTACTGCTCTAACTCGGGTCACTGTTATATCTGCAACCGAGGCGCAGCAGGCACCGGATAATCAGCGACCCCAACCAATTAATGCGCGCTACTCCATCTATTCTGTCATGTGGGTTGCCAGAGCACAGCATCGGCATCTCAACATCCGGATAGCAGGAGAATGGAATTGGCCAACCGGCTCAGTTTCATTAAGAAAAATTCAACCTTGAATCCACCCTTCTCAGTTTGGAGAGAATGAATGAGCACTGAAATGAAACGCAGGATCTTCCTCAAGAGATCACTCGCCGCAAGCGCGGTCGGTATTGCTGCCGGTGCAGGCCTGTTGGCGCCTCAGCAGATTCTGGCCGCCTGGAACAACGCTGCCTTCGAAGCCAAAGAGCTGCCTGATGCACTCAATGCTCTGCTTGGCGGCGCGGACCTTACCGAGTCCGCCGAGATCGCTGTCAAGGCCCCGGACATCGCCGAGAACGGCGCCGTGGTGCCGGTGACCATTACCAGCACCATCCCCGGCGCGGAATCGATCTCCATCATCGCTTCCAATAACCCGGTACCTCTGGTTGCCAATTTTATCCTGGGCAAGGGCGCCACCGGCTTTGCAGCCACTCGTATCAAGATGGGCAAGACCGGCGATGTAATTGCTGTCGTCAAAGTGGGCGACAAGCTCTACAGCGCCAAAAAAGAGGTCAAGGTCACCATCGGCGGTTGTGGCGGTTGATCCGTTGACCCGGAGATCGACCCCACACATCAAAGCATCAAGAGGTAAACACAATGGCTAACTCTATTAAGATCCGCGCCAGTGAGAAGGGTGGCGAAACCACGGTTAAAGCGCTGATATCCCACCCCATGGAGACCGGCGCCCGCAAGGATTCCAAGACCGGCAAACTGATCCCCGCCCACTTCATCCAGGAAGTGGTTTGCAAGCACAAGGGCAACACGGTGATGACAGCGCAATGGAGCGGTGGTATCTCCAAGAATCCCTATATCTCGTTCAAATTCACCGGTGCGGCCAAGGGCGACGAGCTGGAGCTCTCCTGGGCCGACAACAAGGGTGAAAGTGACAGTAAAACCGCTAAAATCAAGTAATCTGCACGACTTCGGTTGCCTGGCTTCAAATAGGTTTACTAAAAAAACGATTCAATGCGACCGAAGCCACATACAAATCAGGACGCCTTCAGGCGTCCTTTTTTTTACCGCAATGTAAAAGCTGATTTTCTTAACCCTGACCAATCAATATTGAGCAACGGATCCACATCAGCTAACGCATCCTTATAGGGAAGAAGCAACGGCTTCCCTAGGGCAAGACGATGAAAGTGATGATCACACAGTAGGACGTAGAGGGCATAGCATGCCGTTCAAGTTTCGGCATGTTCCGGCGCCCCTACCACCCGATTGCGGCCGGCCGCCTTGGCGGCGTAGAGAGCCTTGTCGGCAACAGCCACCAACCGGGCCGTTGTGATCTCCTTGTTCGCGCAAGTAGCCAGTCCGATGCTGACTGTCTGCCGTCCTGTCTCCTCGAAGGTATGGTTTGCAGTGGCATTGCGGATACGCTCCGCCAGCACCACCACCTGCTTCAGGTCGGTGTTGGGACAAATAATCAGAAACTCTTCGCCACCCCAGCGACCGAAGATATCGGTTTTGCGTAGATGTTGTCTCACCAGACCGACGAACTCGATCAACACGCGATCACCGGTAGGATGGCCGAAACGGTCATTGACCTCTTTGAAATAGTCCAGGTCGATAACCATGATGCTGAAGCTTCTCTTATAGCGCTGAAAATGATCCAGCAAACGGCTCAACTCCTGATCAAGGTAGTGGCGGCTACCGACCCCGGTCAAGGCATCGGTGCGGGTCAGCTCCAGCAACTCCCGGTTGTGACGCTCCAACATACGCTGCCGATAGAGAAGAAACACCACCAGCAGACTGATAATCGCCAGCCCTTGCCAAATGGTGGAGAAATCCATCGCCTCCTCGTACTTCACCGAGATCCAGCGATTGAGGATGTCCTGACTCTGAGAGTCGTTGATTGACGCCACCGCTTTTTCGAAACTGGAGAGCAATAGAGGCTCATCGTTGCGTACGCCGACCCCAAGCTCCCAGTACTCGTCGAACTTGCCCGCGATTTTGAGTTCCGGATAGCTCATCTGCAGTTCGTATCCCACCGTGGCGAGGTTACCGATGAAACCGAACAGGTTGCCGTGTTCGACCCTATCGAGCCCATCCACTACTGAATCCACATCGACGAGTTGGAGTTGGGGATATTTTTCTCGCAGTAGTTCACCAAAAGCATAGCCACGCACCACCCCCAGCTTCTTGTTGGTAAGTAAAGTAATGTCGGCCACGAACGGTTCGCGGTACTGGGTCACCAGCACCAGCGGAAAACGCAGATAAGGTTTTGTGAACGCCATGTATTCACGCCGCTCCGGCGTTTGCATGGCAAGGGAGAAGATATCGCACTTGCGCATCTTGGCCAGTTCCACGCTCTGCGTCCATGTGTCCGAGGAAACCAGCTCGATCGGCACTTCAAGAAACCGCTGCATAATCGCCATATAGTCGGCAGCGATCCCCACATGCACCCCATCCTCGATCTTTTCCAATGGCATCCAGTCGGGATCGACGCACATGCTCACGCGACCCTTGCGCCGCAGGAACTCCCGCTCCTCGACGCTCAAGGGCTGTGCGGCATTGGAATCGGCCTGCCCCATCAACGGCAGGACTGTAGGATTCACGTCCGCCGCGGCGAGAGGGGCGAAAAATAACAGCAACAGCAGCAGACACAAGCAGCGCTGTCGAAATAAGAGACTTTGAGGGAAGGAAATACTGGGTTTCATTAGACGGCATACAGGATCGGCGTGGACTGCGGGCAATCCATCCCGGCTGAAATCTTCGTCTGAACCTTGATCTTGGGATATCGGCGTAAGCTGCGCGTCGGTAGTGAGTGTTTCATGATGACTTGTCGTCGGATTTCTCTTTGCTGTCGGCCTCATTTTCCAGGAGCTTGGCCCACTCCTCCTCCAGAGAGGCGGCTTCGGCTTCAGACGCGTCAGGAACCTGAGCTTGAGCTGTCTCCGGCAGTTCAATGTCCACTTGCTCCAACTCATCCACCAGCGACTCGCCGACATCGGCGGTTGGCTCTTCAGGTGCCGGCTCCACCTTCACATCCTGACCAATGTCATCGGCCATTTCCATCACTTCGTCGATGATTTCTGAAACTTCTTCGTCGAGAGCGCTGGCCGTCTCCGCATCGCTTTCCAACTGCTCGTCGGGATCCATCGGCATGGGCTCGACCGCCAAATCGCTCGCCTGTAGATCGGGAATATCCACCTCGATCTCATCAGCTCCCGGCACTGTTTCCGGAGCACTCTCCGCAGGCTCGACAGGGGCCACCCGGGTCAGTGGCTTGTCCTGGCCACCGGCAAACATGGAGGAGTATTCGTTGAGCATCCGTCCCATGGTATCCATCGTCACGCGCAGCTCATCGGAGAGGCGCTTATTCTCATCCTGTAGCTGCTGAAGCTCCTCTTTGCCGCTGCCTTCATCCGCTGTCGCAGGTCGCAGCGAGCCAGCTTGCCCCAGCTTGAGCTCCTGATAGGCCAGTACCAGATTTTCTTCATCCACATCGATCTGCTGCAGATGGACCTGATCGTCCTTCATGTAACCGTTGATGAGGTTCTCAAACAGCCGCATCTCGGCCTGGGTGATGTTGTGCAGAATCTGCTCGAGTTCATTGTCGGCATAACCATACTGCTCGCTCAGCAATCCCTTCAGGCGCTTTGTGCGTGCCGGCTGATCGCTCTGCACCCGTTCCGCCAGGTGCTGAGCCGCTTTGCGGATACGCTCCTTGCGCGTGGTGGCTAAGTAGGCGAGCACCCCACATGCAATCGCCAGACCGACGATCACCTCGATCATAATGAGAACAGTCAGTTGACTCATCTCGATCATGCCGGCTTCTCCTCGGCCGCTTCATTCTCGCTCGCTGTCGTATTGGACGACTCATTTACAGGTGCTTCATCCTCATCGACCAGCTGGACCCTATTGCGCTGACTGCGTTGACGCAGCCACCAGAAGAGTCCCCCACCAGCCGCCAGCAGTAGGATATTGATCACGCCAAACCAGATGGCGGCGCCAATCCAGCTCCCTGTCTCCTGCGCTGGCTCAGGAGGCGACGCAGGCTCGACAGGCGGTTCCGGCTCAGGGGGCGGCGGAGGCTCAGCAACCGGCACCGGTTCGGGCGCAACAACAGGCTCTGGTGGCGGCGCACCCATACCTTCCACCTCAACGGGGCTGTCGAAAAAACTGAGCTCATCACCGGTCAGTGATTGGACACTGGCCTCGATCAGCACCTGACGCGGACCGGAGAAAGCCATCAGGTCGATCATGCCGTGGTAGCTCCCAGCCTCACCTTCTATAGGCACAGCTTCACGCGCTCCCGCTGCATCTTCCAGCCAGATCGAGGCCTGCAGGCTGGCAGGGTCGATCAGCTCCTCATCCGCCGAGGCTTCGAGCAGCAGTCGCTGTCCCGTCTCGTCCGGATTCAGCTGCAGGTTCACCGGCGGCACCACCTCGAAGGTCATGCGTTTCTCTCGCACAAAGGTACGACCTTTAGCGTTGATCACCAGTTCACCGCGACCACGGCTCAAGGTGTCGCCACCAAAGCGCATGGAGAAACGCCCATCGCCTGCGGCCTCATCCTCGTCGCCGCCATTATCCAGCAAGGGCTTGGGTTCTTGGTCACCCGCCGCATCCTTCTGTGTGGCCGCCACCTCGACCACTTTTAGGAAGGCAGGCTTGATGATCGTCTTGCCATGGTCGGTAAAGCTCACCTCAATGGGCAGTGTCTGCCCCAGCATCAGCCGGTTCGGCAGCTCGGAGGCCCGCATCTTGAGATCGGTCACCACCATCACCCGGTTCTCGGGATCGACCTCCGCGCGGATCTTCCACTCACCGGCGGTGGGGTCGGAGATGGTCAGCATGTCGTAACCCTGGTCCCGATGCCACTGGACGTTGGCCGGTGTCTTATTCGCGTCAAAGGGTTCCCCCTTAGGCGGCACCACCTCGGTTGGCAGGGCATCCGCTTTGTGGAACACCAGCACGGTTGCTTCCGTGATGCTATCGTCGATGCTGAATTTGTTGTCTTTCAACGGTATCGCATCGGGCTTGCCGACCTTCTCGAACATACGCAGAAACACCTTCTGCAGTTGATCCGCGTTCTCAACCTGCTCATACCAGCCACCGGTGTTCTCCGCCAGTTCACGCATCAGTTCATGGTCGGCATTCTTCGACAGGGCAATGGTGTAGATCTGCGCACCTGCCGACTGCAGCCGTGGCAGTATGCCCTGCAGTATGCGCTCGCGTGATGCACTGTTCTTACGCCTATCCTTGGAGATGTCGACCATGCCGTCTGTCAGTAGGATGACACTGCGGCGATAGTCTTTTGTGGGGGCTTCCCAATCCTCGGTTGAACGCTTCAGGGCATCCTCGATATTGGTGAACTGACCTGGGGAACCGATCGACTCGGAACTCTTGCGCGCCTTTGCCTTCCAGGCGGAGTCCACCTGCCCGAGCGGGATCTGCATGTTGACATAGCGACCGAAGGTCCAGACCCCGGCGCGGGTCTCCGGCGGCAGCAGGCCAACCAACAGCCGCAGCGCCGGACGACGCAGGTTCATCGGATCGTTCTGCTTCATGCTGCCTGAGACGTCGATGAGGATGCGCACATCAGCCAGCTCCTCCTGTGCCTGCAACAGCGGCGAGCAGAAGAGCAGCAGCGCCAGCCATGTTGCGTGTTTTCCTTTGAACATCCTCAAACCATCCCCAAACAATCAGAGCCAAAGTGTGAAAAGGTAGTCATAAACGGTTAGCGGCGGGGAAGTTTAGCACTTTAATTCCACCCGGGAGTGGTTGATTTCAGGAACCTCTGATCAACTCATGAATCGGTGTGTGGCAGCTGAAATGCTCCGGCTCTGCGTTGAAAAGCTTCGCCATAGCCAGCTATTACGTGCGCTTTTCGCCTTGATCCAGAGTATTTCATCTCACCACATTCTCGATCCAGAATTAATCAGAGGTTCCTTAGAAAATACCCGGCAATTTCATAAACAAAAGCCCTGTCAAACGCAACCCATAATGTGCGAATATCCACGGGTGGAACGCAGTCGTCGGGCCGTAATTTTTACTGTGCAACATTGACGCATCCGCATTCCAGGGAAGGCAGTGTCATCCATGGGTCGCCTCGGATTGAACCGGGAAACAACGATCACTGTAGTACAGAGGTGAGATATGAAGAACTGTAAACTCTGCCGATTCAGCAAGCTCTGCAACGATCTGCCAGCGATCTGTATTCTGATCCAGTACGTCGCCGTCGGG
>JBNKOL010000071.1:0-3323 GCA_050294655.1 Sedimenticolaceae bacterium | reverse complement strand
ACGCACACCGCTACGTGTCGAGCTTCGACCGCCCCAACATCCGCTACAAGCTGGTCGAATTGGGCGGCTCATCGGCGCGCGAGAAACTCTGGCAATTCATCGCCGCCGATCACGCTGAAAACGCCGGCATCGTCTATTGCCTGAGCCGCAAGAAAGTGGACGAGACCGCCGCCTGGCTCGCCTCGCAGGGCTTCACCGCCCTGCCCTATCACGCCGGCATGAGCGCCGACGACCGGCGCGCCCACCAGGGGCGCTTTCGTAACGAGGAAGGCGTCATCGTCGTCGCCACCATCGCCTTCGGCATGGGCATCGACAAACCCGATGTGCGCTTCGTCGCCCACCTCAATCTGCCCAAGAGCATCGAGGCCTACTACCAGGAGACGGGACGCGCCGGCCGCGACGGACTGCCGGCGGATGCCTGGATGGTCTACGGCCTGCAGGATGTGATCACCCTGCGCCAGATGCAGGCGTCTTCAGAGGCGGAAGAGAGCCACAAACGCATCGAACGCCACAAGCTCGACGCCATGCTGGCCCTGTGTGAAGCCACCAGCTGCCGCCGTCAGGCCCTGCTCGGCTATTTCGCCGACCCGCTGGAACAGCCCTGCGGCAACTGCGACACCTGCCTGCAGCCGCCGGAGACCTGGGACGCCACGGTGGCGGCACAGAAGGCCCTCTCCTGCGTCCACCGCACCGGCCAGCGCTTCGGCGTCAACTATCTGATCGATGTACTGCTGGGCAAGGAGAACGACCGCATCCAACAGTTCGGCCATCACAGAGTCTCCACCTTCGGCATCGGCGATGAACTCAACGCCAGCGAATGGCGTACCCTGTTTCGCCAACTCATCGCACGCGGCCTGTTGTCGGTCGACTTGGAAGGTTACGGCGGACTGCAGCTGACCCCGGCCAGCCGGCCGGTGCTGCGGGGCGAAACCCAACTCATGCTGCGCAAGATGCGCAAGGCCACGCCACGCAAACGACAGCAGCGAAGCGAACGCGCGCCCATTGCCAATGTGGACGAACAGCTGTGGGAGGCTTTACGCGCCCTGCGCCGGCAACTCGCCGAAGAGCAAGGGGTGCCGGCCTACATCATCTTCCACGACGCCACCCTGCAGGAGATGGCTGGGCGTCGCCCCCGGAATCGCGCTGAACTGGCTGAGATCTCGGGTGTCGGCGAGCGTAAGCTGGAAGCCTATGGAGAGGCCTTTCTGCAGTTGTTGCAGCGTCATGGTGTAGTAATCGAACCCAACGAAAACGCTTGATAGCAAGGTGATCGCCTGTGCGTTTTGGGATGCACTACCCTTTGATCACTTTTTCAACCGATCCATCATGATCTTTACACTGGTTCTCAATCGGTCAACGGCTTTGGCGAGCGTTCCAATTTCGTCCTTTCGCTTGGCTTCAGCAATCTTTTTATCCAGGCCCTTGCCCAGACTGATATTCTCTGCGATCCGGGTAAGATGCTCGATCGGTCTGGCCAGGGTACTGGCGAACATGAAGGAGATCGCCACCGTGATCAAAATGGCGAGTACGGCGAATAGGGAGATTTTCAATATCAATTGATCGATCTGGGTATCCAACTGCTCTTTTTTCCGGGCCACGGTCTCATCGACAGAATCGATATAGACCCCGGTACCGATAATCCAACCTAAAGGCTTGTGCAGTTTGACATAAGAAAGCTTGGGCTGCTTACGAGTCAAGCCATCCGGCGTGGGTTTCGGCCACAGATAATCGACGTAGCCCTCCCCGTCGGCCTCGGTGACATCCAGGAATGCCTCGAAGAGGTTTTGCTCTTTACCCAGAGCGTTATTGTATCTCGGGTCGTCCAGGATACTGCCGTTTAGATTAGGCATGGTAGGGTGCATGACCATCTTCGGATAGGGCCGGGTAGTGTCATTGATCCAGAAATATCCAGCGCCATCCGCATATCGCATGGCTTTAATGTCATTAGTGATTTTATTCAAAATATCGTTTTTTGCGTCATCGATATAGATACCGGTCCCGACAATCCAGTCCCAAGGTCTGAATAGCCGCACATAGGAGAGTTTTGGAACGTCCGGTATCAGTCCATGGGGACTGGGTTTGGGCCAGCGATAGTCGACAAACCCTTCCCCCTTGCGCTCACACACCTCCATGAATGCCTGAAAAAGATTCTTGTCTGTTCCCAGGGCCGTATCGTATTTTGGATCATCCAACACTTGGCCGTTGAGAGCGGGGATGGTGGGATGCATCAACATTTTGGGAAAGGGTTTGGATGTGTCGTTGACCCAAACATAACCGATACCCCCGTCATAGCGGATCTGCTTGATCACCGCCAGTGACTGCTTTTGCGCTTCTCCCTCGCTCAACTTTCCCGCTTTTACCATTCCGTGATAGTGCTTCAGTATGGAATCCACGACATCTATGGTAGTGCGCAGTCGATTACCATAGAACTTTTGTAAATAACTCTTATCCTGAAGATTCGAATAGTTCTGATCTATGGTCTCATAGGAAACATCCACCAAGTCCTTCAAATTTCGCTTCACCTCGGTGATGGTTGCGTCGCGAAAGGCTTCACGCTCGACCTCCCCCCTCTCCCTGAGATCCATGATGACGAGATAGACGATCAAAAAGACAACAATAACAAGAAATATCGAGCTGAAGCTGGCGATTTTGACACTGATTTTCATCTTGATATCTCCTTTATCAACTCCGTCATGTACCAATCTGATTGGCAATCAGGTGTATCGCTTCCTTCGCGAATTTCGTCTTTTGATCGTCATCCGGAATTTGGACCGCAAGCATATCGATGTAGTAGGGGATCTCCAGAGGACCGGGCTTGTAGCTCTGCTTCCATTGGGTGAAGGCTTCCTCACACAGTAGATTTCCTACAGGACCCACATAGGTCATGAACAGACCGTCGATGTTGCGACAGATTTTGATGACAATTGGAAAAATGTGTTTCTCAGTCATGGAGATCAGCTTCCCTCTGATACGATAGCTCATGAATCTCATCTAGCCATGGGCGCAGTGCTTTTACACAGCGTAGTTGCTATTCGTATCGGCAATCTCTTTCTAAATCTTAAGAGAAGATTAACAAAATGCTACGGCTATTTTTATAGGAGACAGAAGCGTGCATGCTCGTGCGATTTTTTATAAATCATGCAATATCACTACTGACCCGATAAGGGATAATCAGGAGAGTTTAGTCACTTTTGAATTGAGGTGTTGAGAGTGAAAACCACCTATGTGGTCAACAGAGATATGAGGATCTCTTAACTAGTATTTGAAGTAGTTTTCCAGTGACCAGAATGGCAGAAACAGTACGCCGAATGAACATCACAACA
>JBNKOL010000070.1:0-49424 GCA_050294655.1 Sedimenticolaceae bacterium | reverse complement strand
TTGTGCGAATTTCTCATTCTCACGAAATGTACAGGAATCAAAAATCCCATTCAACCTAATAACTCAAACTCTCTCCTCTCTGATGTGCTATTGCCATCCACTCAACACTCCATAAGCCCAAGCGATTCAAACAGCTGGAATTGCCGCGAGCACTGTATGCGCAAAGCCCATAGATCCGTTATCATTCGATCTGGACAAAATGCGACCCAAGCAATCAATATCCGATCATCAACTCTTTTTTTCAGAATTTTCCTACATAGTTTACCCAAACGCCCAACCCACCACTTGAACACCGGATGTATGACACTACCCCACTCTATCGTCAGGACGGCGACACTCGCCACACCATCGCCAACCATCAACCGGCTCATCGAGATGATGTTCGATCCCAACACATCGCTGAACGATCTGGCAGAAACGCTTGCAACCGATGCCACCATGTCGGTGCGCACTTTGAGCGCCGCCAACGCCGCGTTCTCCTACCCGGAGCACCCTATCGACAATGTGCACGACGCGGTCGTCCGTATCGGCCTGATACCGATCATTCACATCATTACTACCAGCGAGATCAAAGCGGTGTTTCTCTCGGTTCCCGGCAGGTACGGCGATATGAAACAGCTCTGGACCCACAACCTGGTCACCGCCTGCATCGCAGATGCCTATGCACATCATCACAAGATAGAAAAGCTTGCCCACTGGTTCACTGGCGGGTTGCTGCATGATATCGGGCGTCTGTTGCTGTTGGCTCACGACCCGGTCAAATACGCCGAAGTGGCAGCCAGCGTGACAGCGAACAAACTACCCATCTGTGAAGCGGAACAGGCGGTATACGGCATCGACCATCAGGAACTCGGCCATCAACTGATGCGTTTGTGGCGTTTTCCCGAGTCGATTACCGAAGCGGCCTTCCATCATCAGCAGCCTTTCATCTCATTCGAGGATTTCCGCTCCGGCATGAGCATCGCCAATGCGCTGGCAAATGCGCTGGATGACGCCGGACCGCTACCGAAATTTGAAACCTTCTCCGTGGAGCGGATCATCGCCGAGGCCAGCATGAAATATGAGGTGATGAAAAAGATCTCGGGCTTTGGTTGATCAGGTAGAATTACCGGTGCCGGGTTAATAACATCAGACTCATCAGGCTGGACGTCCCATGAAATACCGACTCGACCTTCTGCTACTGACCCTTCTCGCTGTCGCGGCGCTCCCGGTCTGTGGTGATACCCTGAGACCTTTCACCACGGACGGTTGCAGTATGTTCCCCGACGGCACTTACCAACAGCAGTCGCTGTGGATGGAGTGTTGCATCCGCCACGACCTTGCTTACTGGAAGGGCGGCACAAAGCAGGAGCGTCTTGCCGCCGATCAGACATTGGAGCAGTGCGTGACCCAAGTGGGTGAGCCTGAGATTGCCAAGCTCATGCTGGCCGGGGTGCGTATTGGTGGTTCGCCTTTCTTCCCCACCTCTTATCGCTGGGGATATGGCTGGTCATATCAACGGGGCTATGCGCCGCTGACGGAACAGGAAAAACGACAGGTAACGGTTGAGTTACAGCGCTTGAGACTCATTCTGCAGGGGCTCGATCAGGCCTTGGAGTCACAACCTCAATAGCGCATTTTGTATGCGAGACCACTCATGCGGCCCTCTGCATAGCGTGTGCGGCATGACGAATCTTGAATCACCCAGCTTCCTCACAAGAGCATACATTGATCCATATCAATTTCGCCGCAGATATCGGTAGACACCCACCTGCCTGACGTTTGATATTCCAACCTCCAAAGTTTTTATCACGACAATAACAAACAATACGACCGCGCCATCATCAGGCCGGTACAAACAATAAATTATGCTGGAGGGCATTCCATGGGCTGGAAAATCCCACGCTCGTCTCGACGTCAGTTTCTCAAAACCACTGCCGGCACGCTCGATGTTGGAATGAATAGGTGGATATCTGTTGCTCCACTACTTCAGGTACAGCGGAGGCTACACCAATCGGTTGTAAGCAGTGCGTCGCTATGAAGGACGCCAAAAAACTGCGCCTGCTCAGCCGCATGATCTGCATGCCGGATAAGGAATCACTGTCCCAACTGATATCGCTGGGCGCTGAACAGCCATGGATGCAAGCCGGCCTGGACGAACTCGCAAAGACCCCCTTGTCCCACTGGCAGGGGGAGTACACACGTCTTTTCGTCAACGGCCTACCCAATAGCGCCGCCCCACCCTTTGAGTCGGTCTATCGACATCAGACCCTCTTCGGGCCGGTGGTGGACGAGCTGCATGAACTCTATCAGGACGCCGGTCTCGCCATCGGTGAGATGCCGGCTGACTATCTTGGCACCCAACTGGAGTTCGCCGCCCACCTTGCCGATAGTGACGACCCCAGGGCCGCCGACTGGCAGGCCCGCCTCTGGCAAGACCATTTGCAGCACTGGTTGCCGCGTTTCATCACCGACCTGTGCCAACAGAGCCGCTTGCTGATCTACCGCCTGTGGGGAGGGCAGCTGACCCTGCTATTAACCCAGCAACAAAATATGTTGTGTTAACCACGATGAACGGAGACTTTGCTCATGCCTGATCGACAGTGGCAACTGTTGCCCCCGCATCTTCATCCGGACATGCGGTTCCAACTTGCCCTGCTCGTCGCCCATCGGCGGATCTATGACCGCCACTTCGCCCAAGAGCCGTCAGCCAACCCGGCCCTTGGATTTCATCTGTATGACTATCGACGTACGGACGGGTGGCGTATCGTAGTAATACTGACTCCTTGGATGCTTTCGCGGCTGCTGTTTCCGGAACAGGCGCCCGACATCCCAATCCCTGAAGGCTGGAGCGCGGAGGAAAGACGCGACTGCGACTATCAGCTGCTGGGTCCTGCTGTAGATCTGGCGTGGGACGGCGGCGATATCAAGGCCCACCTCAACTATCAAGAGATCCTCGGTCACTATCTGCTACAACCCATCGCACTCGACATGCAGCAGTACGACACCCCCGAATCGGCCCTTTCTGCCTGCGACAAGGTGATCATGATGAGAGACGAGAGCATGCGACTCGCGCAGCAAAGCGGCTCCTAGCAGGAGGAGTTGTCACACTGGGCACTGTTCGCCAATTAGCTTGCTTGAAACCGAAACGGAGATAACTTTTCACAGCGCCCTTTTTCATTGCCGGCAGAGCCGATTGCGATAGATTCATCTCAACGCCTGAAAGCATTCACGAACACAATGCTTTTGAATTTGATTGTATTTTTCGATATCGAAACCATTTGGCGCAAATTCGAGGCCAGGGGCAATTCAGCTCAGTAATCATATGTTTACCTGATTATTCATATTACTCAGCCAAAGGATCACTCACCCACAACAGTTTTAGTTGAGGTTTTCGCTGCGCTCACGGTTTTTTTATATCTCCCCCTCTCCCTGCCCCTCTCCCGCAAGGGGAGAGGGGGTGAAAAAGCATCCCGCGCAAAGCGCGACTCAATACACAAAACCATTCAGGCCAATACGCAATTCCCGCCTCTAACGCCGCATGGCTGATTATGGTGGGTAATCAAGTATGTTTTCACATAAGGTCATAACGCATCTTGAGCAGGCATTGAATTCAGCAAACAGCGCCCACCTCAACACTTTAATATCGATATAATTCAGTCAATTACAATTAATTTTCCTGAATGAGCCGCTTCAACACCCCCACCCTGATGCGTCATGGCTGCATCCTCATTGTGATCTGTGCGTACGCAGCCGCACGGCTTCTCGAATAGGGCATTGGAGGCCGCCACCTCCTTAAGAAATGTGTGATGCCAATCTAACTACTCGTGATCCCGGCCAATTTTTGGAGAAACGCATTCTTAAAACGTGAACCACTCCGTCCAAATCGGAGTGGACTGGACGCTAAGCTGAGCAATCGACACAGATCGTCCAGGCCAACTGCCATGAAACTATCAACTTCCCTCATCACCCTGCTCTTCTCAACATTGCTGTTAAGCGCATGCGGAGGCGGGACAGAAGAGTCCACGCCGACTCCTTCCAACAATCGTGCTCCGCAGATTGCCGGCACGCCTGGCACCACTATCACGATCGGCAGCAACTATAGTTTCACCCCAACGGCAGACGACCCCGATGGCGACAACCTGACTTTCAGCATCCAAAATCAACCTGGGTGGGCCACTTTCAATACGTCATCAGGCCGCTTGTCAGGGCAACCGGGCTCAGGGGATGTCGGCACCTATGGGAACATTTCCATCACGGTATCGGATGGTAACGTTTCATCCTCGCTCGCACCCTTTTCCATCACAGTCGTAAACCCCGCCAATACACAGAGCGTCAGCGCGAGAATCAGCAGTGGCCTAGACGATGTTGAGGAGGCGGCCGATGGCACCATGTATGTTGACAGCAGTGATCTGGAACTGGTCAATGACGGCACTGATCAACTGATCGGACTGCGATTCGCACTCAATGTGCCGCAGGGCGCTACCGTGACGGCGGCCGATCTTCGTTTCACCGTCGATGAGGCCACAAGTGCCACCACTAACCTGGTGATTTGGGCTGAAGCAAGCGATGATGCCACTGCATTCGCCACCACCAACGGCGACGTTTCAGGGCGCACATCCACGCTGGGCAGCACGACCTGGACTCCTGACCCATGGCAGAATGTTGGCGTTAGTCTTGCGGCACAGACCAGCAGCGATCTCAGCTCTCTGATTCAGGAAATCGTAAACCGTCCCGGCTGGAATAGTGGAAATCACCTGGTGCTGATCATTTCCGGTACCGGCGTACGTACCGCTGTCGCCTATGATGGCGAACCGGCCAACGCACCACTGCTGAGCGTGAACTATTCGGGCGGAACGACAAATCACGCCCCCGTCATTCTGGGCACACCGAGTACTGGCGCCACTGTCGGCTTAGCCTATAACTTCGCGCCGATAGCCAGCGATTCAGATGGTGACAGCCTGGCTTTCGCCATCACAGGACGGCCCGCCTGGGCCAGCTTCGATAGCACGACAGGCACGCTCTCCGGCACCCCGCAAAGCAGCGACGTCGGAACCTACAACAATATCTCCATCAGCGTTAGTGATGGCGTGGACAGCAGTTCCCTCAGCGCATTCACGATCATTGTCAGCGAGACGAATCACGCACCTACGATAACCGGAACCCCAACAGCCACTATCGCCGAACTGAGTCCCTACGGTTTCACGCCTGCAGCGAGCGATGCCGATGGCGACAGCCTCGCTTTTACCATTGCAAACCTACCGAGCTGGGCAAGTTTTGATACTTCAAGTGGGGCGATATCGGGAACACCCGGGTATGCCGATGCCGGCACCTACAGTAATATCGTGATTAGTGTAAGTGATGGCATGGTAAGCACATCTCTTGCATCCTTTTCCATTACCGTAACAAATAATAATCGCGCTCCAACCATCAGCGGCAGCCCAGGCACATCACTGGATGAGGGTGACGCCTACAGCTTCACGCCCACCACGTCCGATGCCGATGGGGATACCCTCAGCTACAGTATCAGCGGCCAACCCGCATGGGCTGCATTCGATACGACCAGCGGAAGAATCAGCGGAACACCGGACTTCGACAGCGCCGGTCAGTATACGAATATCACCATTAGTGTTACCGACGGTTCCGCCACGGCCACGTTAACGCCGTTCACAATCACCGTGAGTGATGTAAACAGAGCACCGAGCATCAGCGGTCAGCCTGGCACAAGCGTAACCACGGGCAGTCTTTACACGTTCACTCCCACCGCGCAGGACGCCGACGGCGACAGCCTCTCCTACTCCATAGCCAACAGGCCGGCCTGGGCAAGCTTTAACACCAACAGCGGGCAGCTCTCCGGCACGCCGGATTCGGGTGATGTGGGTAGTTATCCAAATATCGTTATCAGCGTCAGCGACGGCAGTGTCAGTTCATCACTGAGCGCCTTCAGCATTGCAGTAACAAACACCACTCCCGTTGTAAGTGGCAGTATCTTTGTTGATCCGCAAATAGGCGGCAACTACTGCAACGATTACGACGCTGCGACAAGAAGCTGCGGTAGCGGCGATAAAGAGGCCTATGACTCCCTTGCCGGTGCAGCAGCCATAGCCTCTGCGGGCGATATTGTCGAGATACGCGCGGGAACCTATGGCGAACAACTCGCTCCGCAGAACTCCGGCACCGCGTCGGATCCCATCACTTTCAGAAGCTACAACAGCGAGAATGTCGTGATCACCGGGGCCTCATTAACCCCTGCGATCATTATATCCAACAGGAGCCACCTGATCATTGAAGGCTTGGAAATCGCCAATGTCAGGCGCTGGATGTACGCACTAAACGCGCACCACAACACGATTCGAAACAATACTTTCAGCGGAGCCATCGACTCCGGCGGCAGCTCAAAGACCGGCCTGTTCTTCCAAGAGGCGACCTACAATCGCGTATTGGATAATGTCATCGATGACAGCACGCAGGACAATATCGCACTCATAAATTCCGACAAAAACCTGGTCGCTGGAAATACCGTAACCAATGCGAACCATACCTTATGGGTCATAAAATGCGGCAATAATAATATTATTCGTGATAACTACTTTCACAATAGCAGACAAAAGATTGGCGAAGTCTACGATTGCGATGACGTAGGCTTTGATCATGAGTTTTTCATTTACGATGCGACAAAGCACAATGTGGTTGAAGGAAACGTTTTTGCCAAGACCTCGACCTACTACAGTCCCTCAGGCGGCAACGGTATCCAGTATGCAGGCCAGAACGGGATCATCAGATTCAATGTATTCTACGACAACAATGTCGGGATCGGCATGCAATACTACAGCCCAGAGGCTCTCTACAACACACACAACCGCATCTATCACAATACATTCCATAAAAATCACTGCGGCGGCATTTCGACCTCTAACCCAAGCTCCCCGAACTATACGGACAACTTGTTCGTAAATAACATTCTGAGTGAAAACGTCGAATGCAGCGGAACCAAACCGTTTCAACTTATGTACAGGAGCGGCCTTGAAGGGCTCTTTTTTGATCACAACAATCTCACATCCGGCACGATTCCCGATGATGTAATCGGGGCTTGGCAAGGATCAGGAAACACTCTCGCATGGTTTGAAGCCAATTACCCCGGTTTCTTCTCGAACAATCTGGAACTCGATCCGCTTTTCGATGACGCCACGAATCATGTCTACTCGCTGCAAGCATCGAGCCATATGATTGATGCCGGAATGTTCCTGACCACAACGACCAGCTCCGGTTCAGGCCGAGTCATTCCGATTGCGGACGCCGGCTTCTTTCATGATGGCTTCGGTATCGAGGGCGAATCGGGAGATAGCGTACAGCTCGAAGGTACCTCATCGAGTCTCACCATCGTGGGGGTCGACTACACGAATAACACAATCACTGTGAGCGCGGATACCAGCTGGACAAACGGTCAGGGCATTTCGCTATCGTATAACGGAAATGCGCCGGACATCGGCGCCTCGGAGAGATAATCAGGGAACCTCTGATCAATCATGAATCGGTGTGTGGATGCTTAAATATTCCGGATCCGGCAAAAAACCTTCTGCCTAGCCAAAGCTTTGCCATAGCCAGCTATTACGTGCGCTTTTCGCCTTGATCCGACATATTTCGTCTCACCACACACCCGATCCAGACATTAATCAAAGGTTCTTATATTCGATAGGTTGTCACAAGCCTTATAGTTAGAAGCAGAAGCAAACATCAACCCCATTCGCACAAATCCACCATCTTGCGCTATTCAGAACTGCAGCCTAAAATCGCTCAGAGGAAAATATACGATTTCCACAAACCATAATGTGGACCATTTCCTGCAGTCGATCTCGATTCGCAATCCGCCTAAAGAAGCGGAAACATATAAAAGGGATCTACATCTCACCACCAACCTTGTTTCAGCGCGTACGCTGATTAATAAGTGTGTACTTTTGGGAGCTTACAGTGAACCATTCCCCAGAATCTCTCGTTGCCGGTATAGACCACCTCGTATCACTGCCCGAGGTCAGTCTCAAAATCAATCACGTGCTGTCACAGGGGGACTACACCTCGTCCAGCCTCGCCGATCTCATCTCTCACGATGCCGATATATCGGCAAGACTGCTACGCTTGGTCAACAGCTCTTTTTACGGCCTGCCTTCCAAAATTGACACCCTTCAGCGAGCCGTGACCGTCGCCGGCGCGAATGAGGTTCGCAATCTTGTGATGGCCACCACGGTGATGAAAACCTTCACCGGCATCCCCCGTGAACTCGTCAACATGGATGACTTCTGGCGCCACGCCGTCATGACTGGTGTCCTGGCGCAAGCCATCTCCGAGCAGAGCAATACCCTGCACACCGATCGGCTTTTTGTCGCCGGCATGCTGCACGATCTCGGGCGACTGGTCATTTATCTCACACTGCCGGAAAAGGCCAAGGATATTCTCTACATCACCGGCGGCGACGAATGGATCCTGGCCGATACCGAAAAGGAGATCCTCGGATTCAGCCACACCGAAGTAGGTGCCGAGCTTTTCAAGGCCTGGAGACTACCTGACAGTTTCCAGTCAATATCGAGATACCATCATCAACCCCAAATGGCCACAGACCACGAACACGATGTCGCCATCGTGCATATCGCGCTGGCCACAGCCCGCGGACAACTGGCCGGGTTATCATTGGATGAGATGCTTTGGGCGATATCACCTGATGCCTGGGCTGCAACGGGTTTGAGTGCTGACGCCTTACAACCCAGGCTTCCGGAAATGTTGCAGAAGACAGACGACGCCATTGCCTTGTTCACCTCCCTGGGGGAGAGGAAGACGGCTTGACTGCCAAGGCAGGTGATAGGAGCGATACAATCGGCACCAGTGCGTATTGAAATGGCACCAGCTGAGCGCCTGTGAACAGGCGCTTGGAGCAGTGCCACCCGACCAGAAAGCGTTAAAACTCTGATCCCCGGCGACAGCGGGGAACAATCCTCCTTGCCCCGAACCAACACCCCCTGCTATAACTTCGCTCGGCTCACTCAAATTCGTTCAGAAACCCATTCATACCCTGCGAGCAAGTTGTTCACATCGCAATCCTATCGTCATGCATCCGCTCCTCACGATCATGTTCAGCCTCTTCGGCTTAAGCCTGCTTTTGCCACTGGTACTGCACTGGGTCTACCGCGCACCCAGAGTGGTGGAACGCACATCCCCTGAGCAACATGGCTTGCCATTTACCCAGCACTTTCTTGACGGCGTAAAAGGCAAACGACTCTTCTCCTGGTTGATCACCGCTGAAGAGAGTTGTTGTACTCTGATCGTGGTCCATGGCTGGGGCGCCAATGCCGAGATGATGCTGCCCCTGGCTCAACCCTTCCATCTGGCCGGCATGGATGTAGTGCTCTATGACGCCCGTAATCACGGTAAAAGCGATGCTGACAGTTTCTCCTCTCTACCCCGCTTCGCAGAGGATCTCGGCAGCGTACTGGACTGGCTTGGGCAAAGGAGTCCTGGCCAGCGCGTCATCGTGCTCGGCCACTCGATCGGGGCCGCCGCGGCAATTCTGGCCGCCTCCCACAGAGACGACATCGATCTGGTGATCGGACTATCGGGATTTGCTCACCCGAACCTGGTCATGAACCGTCATCTGGATCGCCCTTGGTTGCCGCGCTACCTGCGACCGTTGATCCTGAACTATATCCAATGGATCATTGGCTACCGTTTCGATGACATCGCACCGATGAACCGCATCCCCCACGTCCACTGCCCGGTGCTGCTCGCTCACGGCACCAAGGACCGGGTCGTGCCGATCAGCGATATGCATCTGATTGAAGCGAATACCAGCGCTGAGCGGCCGATACGCATTCTCCCCATCGAAGGAGCACAGCACGATTCAGTGGAGCTGTTCCAACAACACGCCGGAAGACTGCTCCAATTCATCCAGGACAATCTCCCGCCGGCAACCAACCGCAACCCTCCCACTCCCTGCAACACCCCGCCTGAACCAGACCCTTATCCGACGCGTGAGCCATCACCCCAGGAGTCGTGATGTTTGCGTGATCATTGCGCGTGGTTTCTGTCCACCTCCCAGGCCTAAACTTGAGTCCAACGCCAGTCAGTAGTTAACAGAGTGGAAACAGACTTAACTCAGCGATGATATGCACTCCTTCACTGGCAGTCCGAGGTCGAGGTCGTTAACACGCTCAATCCTCAGCCACCCGAGGGGTGGAACCTGGACAAGCGCTCTTCGCCACCCCACCATCGTGCTGTTCGAAAACGGCCGGGAGCTAACGCGCTACAGCGGCCACAATGGCGACCCGTTCCACTTCTGGAAATGGCTCGGCTCCCACCCATAAGCGCTACTGCATAAACGGCAATGTGTTAAAGTTCGTCGCCGACGAACAGGTCTGCAAACCAAAGCTTCGACTTAGGGAACCTCTGAACAAGTCTGGGCCGAACAGATTGTTGATCAAAATGTACCGATTCAAGGCGCGGATCGCACGTAATAGCCCGCTATTGCGAAGATTCGCAACGCCGAAGCGGTGCATTTTGGCGGCAAGCTGTCGGTCCATGACTTGTTCAGAGGTTCCCTACCTGTTGACACTAATCAGTGGCTTGCGCGGCAAGCCACGATCACCACCAGAAGACACCGTGTGACCACTCAATTCTCCCGCCTGAAACTCGACCCTGCCTTGCTGGCCAATCTCGAAACCCTCGGCTATCTGCGGATGACGCCGGTCCAGGCCGAAAGCCTGCCCCATCTGCTCGCGGGCCGCGATCTGATCGCCCGGGCCAAGACCGGCAGCGGCAAGACGGTGGCTTTCGGCCTTGGCTTGCTCAATGGCCTGGAGCTGACCCGTTTCGCCGTTCAGGGGCTGGTGCTCTGCCCGACGCGGGAACTGGCCGACCAGGTGGCCAAGGAGTTGCGGCGACTGGCGCGCGCCAACGCCAACACCAAGATCATCACACTCTGCGGCGGAGCGCCCTTCGGCCCGCAAGTAAGCTCCCTCGAGCAGGGGGCGCATGTCGTGGTGGGCACACCGGGCCGCATTCTCAAGCACCTGGCGAAAGACACCCTCAAGCTCGACCAGGTGCGCAAGGTGGTGCTCGACGAGGCCGATCGCATGCTCGATATGGGCTTTCACGACGACATGACGCAGATCCTCGCCGCCACCCCGCCCCGTCGCCAGACCCTGTTGTTCTCCGCCACCTACCCGGAGACCATCCGCGAACTGAGCAGCGCCTTTCAACAGTCACCCGAGGAGGTGAGCGTCGATACGCACCACGGCGACCTCAAGATCCGACAGCTCTTCTACGAAGTCGACAAGGGGCGGCGCAGCCAGACCCTGGCGGCGTTGCTGGCACAGTTCAAGCCGGCATCGACGGTGGTCTTCTGCCAGACCCGACAGCAGTGCCAGGAGGTGGCCGACCTGTTGCAGCAGCGTGGTATTCAGGCACTGGCATTGCATGGCGACCTGGAACAGAAAGAGCGCGATCTGGTGCTGGTACGCTTCGCCAATCGCAGTGTGCCGGTACTGGTGGCCACCGATGTGGCCGCCCGCGGGCTCGATATCAAAGAGCTGGCGGCGGTGATCAACTACGAGTTGCCACGGGATCCGGAGATCTATGTGCATCGCATCGGTCGCACCGGCCGTGCCGGCGGCAAGGGCCTGGCGCTGAGTCTGTTCATCCCCTCGGAAACGGGCCGCGTCACCGCCATCGAGAACTACCTGGAGTGCAAGGTGTCACTGGAGCGGCCACCCAGCATGACGCTCCCCGAGGGCTTCAGTCTCAGTGCGCCGATGGTCACCCTCTGCATCGATGGCGGACGCAAGGAGAAACTGCGGCCCGGCGATATCCTCGGCGCCCTGACTGCCGACACGGCGGTGACCGCGGCAAAGGTGGGAAAGATCGACATCTTCGACCATGTGGCCTATGTCGCCATCGACCGCAGTGTGCGCAAGCGGGCACTGCGGGTACTCACCGAGGACAACATCAAGGGCCGCCGCTTCAAGGTCCGCATGCTTCGCCAGTAGCAAGCGGGGCATCGAGAGGACCGGAGTGAAAAGCCCGGCAGCAGCAAGAAAAGTAACACCCCGGCAAGCAAGTATGTTGCGTTCAGGGCGTGACTCGTTGTGGGAAGTGCAAGAGCGCTTCTACAGTAACAGAGCGCGTTGAGCCAACGCTGTTTATCCAAATTCTTCTGATAAATAAGAAACCCCATTCCCAAAATCCCGACAAAAATCCGCCAATTTGTGTTATTTTTTTATCTGGTTTTCACGGACGACGCAGTCATGCCACGCAGTGCAAACATACCCCCGGCCTATTCTCTCGCCGATTATCCCACGACTCCCCACCGGTCCTTCCGATCTGCCGAAGTCGATCCGGCGCTGTTCTCTGAAGACCATATTCCACCCCATAAACGATTCAGGCACGGCGTCAACAGGATTGATCAAGCCTCAGGATGGCCGGCATGATCTGCCCAAAGTGCGGTCACGATAATATCCGGAGTGTCAGCTGCACCCATTGCGGCATCATTTTCGAAAAATACGCCCAACATGAGCAGCGCCAACGTGAGTTCGAACAGGCACGGTGGGAGCGAGAGGACCAACGGAAAAGAAACTCGTTGATACTGGCAGGCAGTGCGCTAGTCGGCGTCCTGGCGTTGAGTCTGTTCCTGTTCGCAAGCGACCCCTCACCCGATGCCCCCCCCGAGCAGACCAATGCCCAGTCCCGTGAGCTCGAATACTATCCCTGGGAACGCGGTACCACCTCCGGTTACTGGGAGCGCAAGGGCACTCAATTGAACTGGGTTCCGACACCGGATCAACCCATGTTGACCGAACTTGCGAGCAAGCTTGTCAGGAGCGGAAATCCGCAGGCGATCGGATTCATCGCCACCGATGATTGTCACGTGATTTTCAGCGGTGATCTCGCAAAAGGAACGCAATCGAAAAACAGTGACAAATTGAGTAATCTGCAGGTCAAGCACGACCTGCTACAGGAAGAACTCGACGAAGCCAAACGGCGATTTGACGAGAAACGGATCGAGTTTATCAACACCTGCAAGGTCTGCGATGAACGCAGCATGAAAGGAAAACTTGCATCCTACATCAACAAAGTCGACAAGCTCGAAAGGGAGCTGGCCGTCAGCCGAGAGAAACTCGACACAACCAACAAATGGGTCGAGCGGGATAGAAAGCTAAGGGTTTACGTTGACCACGGCTCAGTCAATGCCAGGATCATCCAGGTCAGTAAAAAATACCCACTGACCCTGCTGTTGCTTGATCAGCCATCATGCAACAACATGACCATCGGCGACCCGGAAGAACTGCATCCGAACGAGAGCGTCTTTGCCTTGACCGGCGTCAGCAAGGATACCCTGTATGGTGGCAAATATCGTGGTCGTAGCCAGCTCCCGGACCCACCCGGATACCTGGTGCACGACATTGAGATCCCGAAAGGGGATTTCGGTACACCTCTGTTCGACAAACAGGGCCATTTACTGGGGATCACCGCCACCCCTTTCAATGGCAAACAGCGCGCAATCCCCATCGATATCGCCCTGCGAGACCTCGGCCTCCTGCTCTGACACATGCGTCCCGTCACTCGCTTGCTGATTCTGCTGGTACTGATCGTGGGACTGTATGAATTCTTCTCGCTGATGTGGGGAAATGATGCCCTTCACAAGGCCGCCATCACCCAGGCCTATCACTTCACGGTACAGTTGGCGCGAAGAAACGATGAGAAAGGGCAGCTGGGTCTGGCGATGGGAAGCGCCCTCCACAACGTCTTACCCACCGATGAGGAACTGCAGGGCACAGCTATTCGCCATTTGACTTACGCACAAGGCGGCGCCATCCGCATTGAGCTCGACGCCCGCTCAGGCGTCGATGGCGGCGTCCTTTTCTACCTCCCCCTGATGAAGAATGGAAGTATTTCGGAATGGACCTGCATGACCCGAGATTATCCGACGATTGAGCGTTTCCTACCCGCATGCCACTACGTGGAGTAGTGGCAGCGACGCTCAACTCACCGGGCAACATCCTGTCTGCGTCAAGCGCAAGTGTGTCGAAACTCGCCTCGCTGATGCTGAGTTCCAGTGGGCCGCGCGGTATGCCCGGAACTCTCGGCCGGGTTAATCAGCCTGAATCGCCTTCTCCACCCGCTGTAACCGCTGCTTCACTTCATTGGCCAGCTCCGTCACTTCCGGACGATCGACCAGTTGCAGCACCGCCACCGGATCCATGAAGGCCACCGTGATCTCTCCGCTCTCCTCCTCGCGCAGCACCACGTTACAGGGTAGCAACAGGCCGATATCGGGTTCGGCATCTATCGCCCTGTGCGCCAACGCGGGATTGCAGGCGCCCATTATTTTATAGGGACGGTGATCGATACCGAGCTTCGCCTTCATGGTCGCCTGTACGTCGATCTCCGTAAGAATACCGAATCCCTCCGACTTCATGGCGTCGACCAAGCGCTCTTCGATGGCCTGGAGATTGCCCTTCAATCGCGTTGAAAAACTGTACATGGATCGTTTCTCCGCATTCTCTATCAGCTACGCTTCCCTGCCCTATGCTCAAAGGCGGGATGTGTTGCCATTTTCTTTCGGCCGATGTTGCCGGGCTTGTTCGAAATTATTGCAGTTGATTATCCAATATGGCTACGAGTAAGTCTCATATTTTGAACTATTACCCTCCACATTCCGCGTCAATAACAGCCATTTCCCCTACCGTCATCTCCCGGCGTCCTGATTCTTGGGAAAAAAAATAGCTGCCCTGGAATCCTATCTTGACTATATTTGGTGTCTAAGACAGATACTGCTGGTGCCGCCCCTACTGCAACATGACATAGCACAGCGGCGAGAGATCAAGTATGAAATCCACTCTAGTCCGAATCCTGCCTATCATCCCCTGGCTGCTGCTGGCCGGCCTACTCATCTGCGAACCTGCGCTGGCAAACAAGTTTGAGACCATCGGCAGTGGAGTGCAGGGTTCCACCCGAGTCAAGATCGAATACCTGCGGGTAATCGCCTACGTAGCGGGAGGGATCTTAATAATTGCGGGCATTCTGTCGATCGTGCTGCACGACAAGAATGCCCAGACGCTCAACTATACGATGTGGAAAGCGTCGTCAGCACTCTTCTTTCTGCTCGCTATCGGCGCTTTCGCGCTGGCGGTGCTGATGAAATAAGCGGGTATCAGCTGGAGGCCGGCGGTAGCACGTAGAAGAAGATGGAGAAGAAGTGCAGCAAGCTGCCCGCCATCACGAACAGATGCCACACGGCATGGTGGTAAGCGAGCCGTTTCCAGACGTAGAAGATCACCCCCAGCGAGTAGCAGAGACCTCCGGCCAACAACAGAATCAATCCCCCGCTGGCCACGGCATCGAGTAGCGGTTCAATGGCAATCACCACCAGCCAACCGAGCCCCAGATAGAGACTCAACGAAAGCCATTTGATACGCCGCTTGACCGCCGTCTCCAACACCACACCAAGGATAGCGAACCCCCAAACCAAGCCGAACAGGATCCAACCCCACTCCCCCCGCAGATTGACCAGGGTGAAGGGCGTATAAGTGCCGGCGATAAGTAGAAAGATGGCGGCATGGTCGATACGTTGCAAAACCCGTTTCACCGACGGGTAGGGAAGTCCGTGGTAGAGCGTTGAGGCGGTATAGAGCAGGATCAGCGTGGCACCGTAGATACTGCTGCTGGTGATATGCCACGCATTGCCATAGAGAGATGCAAACGCCACCAGTACCGCAAGACCGGCGATGCTTAGCAGGGCACCGATGCCGTGGGTGACCGCATGGGCGATCTCTTCCGCAGGGGTGTATGCATTTTCGCTCAGTTCATTCGCCATAGCCTATTCCCGCCGTACTATTCGGCAAACTCAAGTCGTTCCTGCACGCTCGTCAGCGCCTTGCGTGCACATACTTCATCCCGATCGCCACCTGGTGCGCCACTGACGCCAATTGCGCCCAGCTGATAGCCGCCAGCCGCGATCGGCAGCCCTCCCTGCAGCACCAGTATACCCTCGACATGATTCATCGCCTGCTGGATATCGCGCCGGTTGTCGCGAAAAGCGCCGGAGGCGATACCGGAGAGGATCACCGCATTGGCCTTATCACGGGCAATCTGAATGGTAAATCGGCTGGCATGGACATCGCGCATCAGCGCCACCTCGGCGCCGTCACTGCCCACTACCACGGCGGTAACCTGATATCCCGTTTCCCGACAGGCCTCGACCGCTCGCTTGACCAGCTCCAGGGCCAGATCGGGACTGAGCTGCTTGACCGTAATGATATCCGAACCCAAGGTCAGTGTCGGCACCATCAGCAAGCCGACCAGGAGGGAAGTGATTCGGGGTCGATACATGAATGATCCTGGCTACGGCTCTGCCCGCGTAAAAACGGTATGATGCGCTGAAACCCGCTTTGTTCAATTCAATGGGGAAATTTACCGGCAAATTTCTCAATCCACTCCAGCGCCGCTTCCTCTCCCGTCATGTGCCGTCCCTCGCTCTCCAGCACGCTCTGGCGGTAGTGCTCGATATAACAGAGTTGCTCCACCATGCGCACCGCATAGGCAGTCTGCTCCTCGGCAAACTTGACCCCCACATAGAACTCACCCGCCTCTTCCCGGCACCAGACCACAACCCCGTTGGCGTGGAAGTGGGGGGGGGTAATGGGAATCGCAAAGTGAATCTCCGAACCCGGCTCGATCCGCTGCTTGGCAACGAAACAGAGGCCGCCGTCACTGAAATTGGCCAACTGGTTACGGCTGATGTCGGCGCGGCCACCCAGCTGGTAATCGATGGGTACATCCGATGGATGTCTGATAAAAAGACGCATGCAGCCGGCCCCTAACGCTGGGAAACCCCTTAGATGCCTTAAACAAAGCAAACCAGGCCCAATATTGCAAGCACTCAGTGATTGAGGGATCAGCAGTGGATCCATCGTGATTCAGACACAAGGAAGCCGATAGATCAGGTAAGGGGCTTCAAGCGTGCCCTTGTTCGGTGTTGTGGCTCTTGACGTGGAAAAACCCTTCTCTGCGAGCCACGTCTTGATCAAGGGCATGCTTGAAGCCCTGAACACAACCTACTTGGTTGCCTGGTTAATAACCCAATAGGCTCTAATAGCAGTTGCCAAGACCCCCGCATGATCACAGAATCGGCACATGAAGACACCGCCCTTTCTCGATATGCTCCGCGCCCTGATCGCCGCCCCCTCGGTCAGCAGTGTTAATCCCGCCTGGGACATGGGCAACGCCAGGGTGATCGAACTGCTTGAGGGCTGGCTGACATCGCTCGGCCTCACAACCGAGGTGGTCAACATTCCGGGCCACCCCGGCAAATCGAATCTGATCGCCAGCGCCGGCAGCGGCGATCAGGGGCTGGTTCTCTCAGGCCACACCGACACCGTGCCCTTCGATGCCGAGAAGTGGACCAGCGATCCATTGGTCCTGAGCGAGCGGAATGGCCGTCTCCACGGCATCGGCACTGCCGATATGAAAGGCTTCTTCGCCGTCGTCATCGAGGCGATCCGGGAACTGCCCCTCGACCGACTGAAACAGCCCCTCACCATCCTCGCCACCGCCGACGAGGAGAGCAGCATGTGCGGCGCCAAGTCACTCAGCGATCTGCACCGGCGACTCGGTCGCCATGCGCTGATCGGCGAACCCACCAGCCTGAAGCCGGTCCACATGCACAAGGGAATCTCCATGGAGTCGATCCGCCTCACCGGCAAGGCGGGCCACTCCAGCAATCCTGCCCTGGGCGTCAATGCCCTCGACGGCATGTACCAGGTGCTGGGTGAGGTGATTCAGTGGCGCGAGGAGTTGCAGCGGCGCTATCGCAATCCCGCCTTCGCGGTCGATATGCCTACCCTCAACCTGGGGCACATCCACGGCGGCGACAATCCCAACCGCATCTGTGGCGCCTGCGAGTTGCAGTTCGATCTACGTCCCCTGCCCGGCATGGTCATTGAAACCCTGCGCGGCGAGCTGCGGGAGCGGCTCGACAGACTACTCGCCAACAGTGGTCTGCAGTGGCGGCTGGCGCCGGTATTCGAGGGCATCCCGGCCATGGAGACTCCACGGGATGCGGCCATCATTCGGGCCATGGAGTCACTCACCGGGGTTGAGGCCGGCGCCGTGGCTTTCGGCACCGAAGGTCCCTATCTCAACGACCTCGGCCTGCAGACGGTGATCTGCGGCCCGGGCAACATTGACCAGGCCCATCAGCCCGATGAATATCTGCCTTTGCAACATATCCAACCCGCGATCAAACTGATACAGTCACTGGTCAAGCAATTCTGTTTGGAACCAAGCAGTTAGAGAGTAGGGATGAGTAAGCGCACGAGAAGCATACCAGACAACTTCGTCGACTGGTTCCGGGGGTCGTCCCCCTACATCCACGCCCACCGCGGGCGTACCTTCGTCATCGCCTTCGGTGGCGAAGCGGTGGCGGACGAACATTTCTCTAACCTGGTCCACGATATCGCCCTGCTGCATGGTGTCGGCATCCGTTTGGTGTTGGTCCACGGCGCACGCCCACAGATCGAACAGCGGCTCAACCAACGTGGCGTGGAGATGCAGTATATCAACGGCCTACGGGTCACCGACGATGCCGCTCTCACCTGCGTCAAGGAAGCCGCCGGTACCGTGCGGGTGGAGATCGAGGCCCTGCTCTCAATGGGTCTGGCCAACTCCCCCATGGCCGGGGCGCGTATCCGTGTCGCCTCCGGCAACTTCGTCACCGCCAGGCCGATCGGTGTACATGACGGTGTCGACTACTGCCACACCGGCCTGGTACGGCGGGTCGATGCGGCGGGTATTGAACAACGGCTGGAGAACGACGCCATCGCGCTGGTGCCGCCGCTTGGCTATTCACCCACCGGCGAGGTCTTCAACCTGAGCGCCGCCGACCTGGCTGCTTCGGTAGCCATCGCCCTGGGTGCCGACAAACTGATCAGCCTGGTCGAAGCCAAGGGGGTCACCGACTCGCGCAACCGGCTGATCCCGCACATGGTGCCGCGGGAGGTGGACGACCTGCTGGCACGGCGCAAGCAGTTGCCGGAAGACCTGACGCAACATCTCAAAGGGGCCCTCAGCGCCTGCCGCAGCGGCGTCAAGCGGGTGCATCTGATCGATCGTCAGCAGGACGGCGCCCTGCTTAAAGAGCTCTTCACCCGGGATGGCATCGGCACCCTGATTACCGCCGAACCCTACGAGGAGACCCGCACCGCTCGCATCGACGATGTGGGTGGACTGCTGGAGCTGATCGAGCCCCTGGAAGAGAAAGGCATCCTGGTGCGCCGCTCCCGCGAATTGCTGGAGACCGAGATCGACTATTTCACCCTCATGGAGCGGGACGGCATGGTCATCGCCTGCGCCGCCCTCTACCCCTATCCCCGGGAGTCGATGGCGGAGCTAGCCTGCGTGGTGGTGAATCCGGACTACCGTGGCGACGACCGGGGCGACCGGCTACTCGCCCAGATGGAAGCCTTGGCCAAGGCGCAGGGGATCGAGAAGCTTTTCATCCTCACCACCCAAACCGCCCATTGGTTCCGCGAGCGGGGCTTCGAGCAGGCAGATCTCAAGGATCTGCCGATGCGCAAGCGTGAGCTCTACAACTACCGGCGCAACGCCAAAGTCTTCATCAAGTCGTTAATAACCCGGTAACTTAAATAGGTGAACGTGGCGTTGGGTACCACCCTGCGGATGAGTCAATCCCTCGACATAAACAACAGGCTTGTTTCGCGGGTCATCCCAACGCCATACACCGATTCTTGAATTGATCAGCGGTTCCATAACCCTAATTGGGTAGCAAGGATTAACCTGGCTCGATCCGTTGGTTCGGCAGATAACAATTACCCCAGAAACGTTTGTAACTCTCCCTGTCAGGATTTCCATCAATATGTCCCGCTTGCAACGCGGGCCTTATCCCATACGTCACTACCCGATCAATCATTTCGATGCGCGCATGTGATTGCTCTATAGATGAAGATATCTGTCCCACGAAGCAAAACCGCATCCAATTCCACACAAATTAAATGTCATTGCTACCGGTTTTTCCCTATATGTCTATCGGGAATCCATGAATATTTTCTTTTCATGTTACAAAGTAAAATCCAATCGTAACAAATGCCCAATTTTTGAATTCTTGCAATAAACGCAACTCAAGAAAAGAAGCCTCCCCTAATCACAGAAGTGCAAAAATAATGTTGAAAAAAAGTGGCAGGATCTGCTCCATTGCCCATACTTAAAACAGACAGGCGGGAGGCAACCGATCAAGCTGATTTATTCCTCTAAGTATTGAACTTATGTGCAATCCCAAGGAATGGGAATCAGCCGAGCTACATTGAAACCGTTAGCCATCAGTTCAAAAAAAAAACAACATCCTGTACGAAAAAAATAGTTGATGAGTAAAAGACTGATGATCGATTTTGCAGTTATTAGCTGGAAACCCAATCCCTCGATGAGTCTACAAAGTTTAAGGGGAAATAGAATTGAAATCACTGACAATCATTTCCCTTGAAAAAGACAAAATCGAATGACGCGGTAGACGATCGAACGTCACCCCACCATGGAGGGCAAAACCAAACCAACCCTACCTTTCAAAGCACCAGGAGCAGAGAATGGAACACCGTTACTATCCTCGCATGCCAATTTCCCTAGACGTCGATGTGTTCAGAAGAGATCAGCTTCTCGCACATGTGCAAACCAGGGATATCAGCCTCGGCGGCATGAAGTTGCAGCATGGCCAGCCAGTGCTGAATCGAAATGATGTCGTTGTCTTACGAGTCTGGATGAACGGCGAGGAACAGGTTATGCGTGGCCTTGTGGTTCACACCTCCCGGGAATCCACTGGCGTCATGCTGATTGACATGAGCAGAGATGCTACACGTAACATGTTCGATTTTCTCAGGGAAATGGACGTTCCTCTGAGAATGTCGCTGGGTACCTTTGCCGCTCATCCGTCGAAGAAGGAGAGTTAGCGCAAAGAAGCGCTTTTATCAGTCAGCTGGACGGGGGCAGAATAAAGCCACAATATCCCCCGAATAACCTGGGATAGGATTGGAATCCATCAGTAACCCGGAAGCCCTCCGGGTCTTTTCCGTGGCATCAACTTCACTGTCGCGGTTCTCGCGAGAATACGCCAATTATTTTTCAACAAATCCTCCCCTGCATCGTGCCGGGTGCACGCTAACTATCAAGAGTGCGCGCACGGATGTTACCGGGCCGTTAACAAGCTTTTATATATACCATCCGTTTTCGTCATGCCGGCAAAAGCCGGCATCCTGAATCCGGTTGATTGTGCCAAGCCCGGATTTTCTGGACACCGGCTTTCACCGGTGGTACGAGCATTTATCCAAACAGACGGTTACACCTGATCGAGGGTTTTCAGCTTGAGCAACGGTTCGAGCAGATCCATCGGCAGTGGGAAAACCAGAGTATGCGTCTTGTCCCCGGCGATTTCGGTTAGGGTCTCCAGATACCTCAACTGAATGGCCTGCGGCTGTCGCGACAGAATCTCTGCCGCTTCAGCGAGTTTCTGCGCCGCCTGCTGCTCGCCTTCTGCATGAATCACCTTGGCGCGTCTGGCACGCTCCGCCTCCGCCTGGCGAGCGATGGCGCGTATCATGCTGTCGTCCAGATCAACGTGTTTGATCTCCACATTGGTGACCTTGATACCCCAGGCATCCGTCTGCTGATCGAGGATTTTCCTGACGTCATCATTGAGGCGATCTCTCTCCGCCAGCATCTCATCCAACTCATGCTGTCCCAATACTGAGCGCAATGTGGTCTGCGACAACTGGCTGGTGGCCATCATGTAATCCTCTACCTGAATGATCGCCCGCTCCGGATCGATCACACGGTAGTAGACCACGGCATTCACCTTGACGGAGACGTTGTCGCGTGAGATCACATCCTGTGACGGCACATCGTGCACGATCGTGCGAAGATCCACACGTACCATCTGCTGGATGATGGGAATGATGATGATCAGACCCGGACCTTTGACTTTCCAGAATCGTCCCAGCATGAACACCACACCCCGCTGATACTCTCGCAGGATGCGGAATGCCGAGGCAAGGAAGGCCACGACGAGTAGTACCAGAATCGCATAGACATAGATGGTCATGACAGATTTTCCTCCTTATCCAATGGCGCCACATCCAGTATCAGTCCCCTTCGACCGGTGACCCGTACCTTTTGGTCCTTGTGCAGGGGTTGCTCCGAATGGGCCTGCCACACCTCGCCGTGCACCCGCACCTGTCCCTCTTGGGCGAAGTCTTCCAACACCTGCCCACTGCTGGCCAGCATCTCCTCGCGGCCACTCACGACCGGTCTTTGACGGGACTTGATCGCCATGCCGATGATGAAGAAGAGCAGAAAGGCGCTGCTCACCGCGACAGCTGCGATAAGTGGCAGGGAGATTCCGTAACCCGGCTGCCCGGTGTCCATCAGGATCAGCGAACCGATGACAAAGGCGATCACCCCGCCGATGCCGAGGGCACCGAAGCTGGGCACGAAGGCTTCAGTCACCATCAGGGAGAGTCCCAGCAGGATCAGCGCAACCCCCGCATAGTTGATGGGCAGCAGCTGGAAGGCATAGAGCGCCAACAACAGACAGATGGCCCCGACGGTTCCCGGTATGATCGCTCCGGGATTGGCGAACTCATAGATCAATCCGTAGATGCCGACCAGCATGAGAATATAGGCCAGATTGGGATTGCTGATGACGGAGAGCAGCTTGCTCTGCCAGTCCGGCTCTATCACCTCGATGATCAGGCCACCCGTTCTCAGGGTTGTGGCACCCTGCGGCAGTTCGACCTGTCGAGCGTCGATTTTTTCCAGCAGCGTATCCAGATCGGCGGCGATGAGATCGATCACCCCTTTCTCCAGCGCCTCCCCCGCCGAGAGACTCGAGGCCTGGCGCACCGCCTCCTCCCCCCAAATGGCATTGCGACCACGCAGCTTGGCGAGACTTCGTATATAGGCCGCTGCGTCATTGACCACCTTTCGCTCCTTGGCATCAGCGGGTGTCGATGCCTGCTCGGACTCATCCTCACCCTTGACCGGATGCTGAGCCGGACGCTGGGTTGGCAGACCACCCAGACTGACCGGTGTCGCCGCCCCCAGGTTAGTGGCTGGCGCCATGGCCGCGATATGACTGGCGTAGAGAATATAGGTACCCGCGCTGGCAGCGCGGGCGCCGCCCGGCGCCACATAGGCAACCACAGGAACCTGCGCCGAGATGATGCGTTTGATGATGGCACGCATGGAGCTATCGAGTCCCCCGGGGGTATCCATGCGCAAGATCAGCAACTCCACACCTCCGGACTCCGCCTTGTCGAGCGTTCTGGTAATGTAGTCGGCGGTGGCCGGACCGATGGTGCCATTAATCACGACCAGATAACCCTTGTACCCACTCTCTTCTGCTGCATTGGCAACGCCACCAACGAGCAATAGGCTGAATGACAAGAGAACCAATCGTACCCAACGCGACACGCGACCTCTCCTTTCGGCTTACTCATTCATTTTCGAGTCTAACCTGAATGCTACTGAGTTAATCGTATTTGTAGTGATTTCCGCACCATTCTGGTGGGGTTGTGCCCCACCAATAGCCAATTAAGTAAGCACCATTCGAGTCTGAACTTTTTATTCAGCCGACGACATGGTGTTTACCGATCACATGCACGCTGCTGGCCTGCGGACCCTGTTCTCCCATCTCCTCAGTGAAGCGCACCTCCATGCCGACCGCCAGTTGCTCGAAGTCACCATCGAGCAGACTGTTGCGATGGAAATAGAGGTCATGTCCGTCTGCGCTGGTGATGCGGCCGTAGTTTTCGGCTGGCGCCAGCTCATTGATACGGCCGTGGTGCGGAATGTCGTGGTACTTCACCTCATGTCGTTCGCGCCGCGCCACATCCTCCAGCTGGCGCCGTAGCGAGTCGAAGGCATCGCGTACGGCAACGTAGGCGTCTTCGTAGGCCTGGTGCTTGGGCGATTCGCGACCGGCAACCAGCTTGTAGCCGGGCAGGGTGAGGTCCACCCGCACGTGATAGAGGTTGCCCTGGTGATGATGGTGATGGTCCAGCTCGACAACCACGTGGCAGCTGGTCAGGTTGGGGTGGTATTGCTCCAGTTCGCCGGCCCGCTCCCGGATCCTGGCATCTAGGGCTGGCGATGGATCCATATGACGAAAAGTGATCTGCAGCGGAATTTGCATGACGAGCCTCCTGAATGAGGAATCCCGGCAAGTGTTAATGTGACTCTACAATAAACATAGCAAGGCAGCGGACAATCCGCTGGATTACGTGGCGACATCCGTCGGCCGGCCGATCATGCCCTTTCAATGCGCTGTGCGAGATATGACAAATGTCGTGCCTTGTTCATCTACCTGCCCCGCATTGACCACCCAACCAATTGACATAACACATAATTATCGTTTGGCATTATGATTGCTTAAATCTGATCATGTCTGCTTTTTTTCTATCGTTATGCAATTACTCTGCATATCGAGTGGATAAAAGAGCGCCGCCAGGAGAATTCCAGCTGGCTAACGGCAAACTGGACAGGAATACATCGATGAACAAGCGATCGACTTTCGTAACCGGCGACCTGCATCTGAATAGCGAACAGGGCGGTGATATCACCGCTAAGCGGATCGAGCTGCTGGAGGCAATCGACGCCCAGGGCTCCATCTCCGCCGCCGCCAGGCAGCTAGGCATCAGCTACCGCTCCGCCTGGGATGCGGTGAGCGACATGAACAACCTCTGGGAGTCACCCCTGGTGGCCAAACAGCCCGGTGGCGCGCATGGCGGCAGCACCCGCCTGACCCCCGAAGGCCAGCGCCTGATCGACGGTTTCAAGCTGTTGCTTGATGAGTACCGCCGCTTCACCGAAGGACTCAGCCGCGACCTGAACGATTACGAACGTTTTCGGCAGAACATCAGGAGACTCAGCATGCGAACCAGCGCAAGAAACCAGTTCCAGGGCAAGGTGGAGATGATCAGTGCCGGCCCCATCAACACGGAAATCACCCTTGCCATCAACAGCAAGGACCGGCTCTCCGCCATTATCACCAGCGAGAGTGTCGAGCAACTCGGGTTGAGCCTGGGTAGTGAGGCCTATGCGTTGATCAAGTCCTCTTTCATCATGCTGGCGCCGGACGATGATCGCTTTATCACCAGCGCCCGCAATCGCCTCTGCGGCACCCTCAGCGAGCTGCGCCATGGCCCGGTCAGTAGTGAGGCAATCATCGAACTGGAGGGTGGCAAGACCCTCACCGCTGTCATCACCGAGGAGAGCGCCCAGGCGATGCAACTGGAGCGAGGCAGCCCGGTCTGCGCCTTGTTCAAGGCCACCCACGTCATCCTCGGCGTTCACTGAATCATTTACCAGATAATCTAGAGTATCGTTATGAAATTATCCAAATCCACCCTCCTTACCAGCCTGCTCGGCCTCGCCCTGCTCGCCACTCAGGCGGACGCCGACGAAGTCAGGATTGCCGTGGCCGCCAACTTCACCGACGCCACCCGCGAAATCGCCCCCCTGTTCGAACAGGCTACCGGCCACACCACCCGGATCAGTTACGGCTCCACCGGCAAGCTCTTCTCGCAGATTGAGCATGGGGCCCCCTTCGAGCTCTTCCTGGCCGCCGACACTAAGCGCCCGGTGATGGCGGAGAAGGCAGGGCTGGCGGTTGCCGGCAGCCGTTTCGTCTATGCCAAGGGCAAACTGGCGCTCTGGAGCCTCAAACCGGATCTGTTCCAGAACGGCGAGGCGTTCCTCAAAGGGGGTACCTTCGATCATATTGCCCTGGCCAACCCCAAGACCGCACCCTACGGCCTGGCGGCCGAGCAGGTCATGCAGCATATCGGTATTCTCGAGACACTCACACCCAAACTGGTGAAGGGGGACTCCATCGCCCAGACCTTCCAATTCGCCGCCACCGGCAACGCCGAGGTTGGCTTCATAGCCCTGGCCCAGATCAAGGGCTGGAAGGGCGATAGCGGTACACTGTGGGAGATCCCGGCGGACTACTACGCCCCCATCGCGCAGGCGGCGGTACTGCTGAAAAAGGGCGAGGACAATCCGGCCGCCACCGCCTACCTGGAGTTCCTCAAAAGCGATGCCGCCCGCGAGGTGATCGAGCGCTTTGGTTATGGGGTAGAGTAAGGCAATTTTCAGAGTGTACTTGAATCAACCGTAGGGTGGGGCCCTGCCCCACCAATTACCCTGGCCAACCTGTAGGGTGGGGCACTGCCCCGCCAACAGCGCCCAACCACGGAGCAAATCATGGCATTCGACTGGCAACCCGTCTGGCTGACCCTCAAGCTGGCCGGCACCACCACCCTGGTACTGATGTTCGTCGGCACGCCCATCGCCTGGGGGCTGGCGCGCACCAAAGCCTGGTACAAGCAGCCATTGGCCGCACTGATCGCCCTGCCCCTGGTACTGCCGCCTACCGTCTTGGGTTTCTATCTGCTGATTCTGCTCGGCCCATCGGGGCCTGTCGGCCAGCTGACCCAGGCATTGGGTCTCGGTACCCTGCCCTTCACCTTCGAGGGGCTGGTTGTCGCCTCGGTGCTCTACTCCCTCCCCTTCGTGGTACAGCCCCTGCAGAACGCATTCGAGGCACTCGGCCCCCGCCCGTCAGAGGTGGCGGCCACCCTGCGCGCCTCCCCCTGGGACCGCTTTCTGACCGTGGTGATCCCGCTGGCACGACCTGGCTTTCTCACCGCCGCCGTGCTCGCTTTCGCCCATACCGTGGGCGAGTTCGGCGTCGTGCTGATGATCGGCGGTAACATCCCCGGAGAGACCAAGGTGTTGTCGGTGGCGATCTACGACCATGTGGAGACGATGGAGTATGACCAGGCCCATCTGATGGCAGCCGGCATGCTGGCCTTCTCCTTCCTGGTGCTGATGACCCTCTATCTGGTCAACGGCCGGATCAACCGGAGTCATCAGCCATGAGCGGAATCGAGGTCCGCCTGCAGAGCCGCATCGGCGATTTCGACCTGGACGTGGCCTTCACCGCGCCGGCCCAGGGTGTCACCGCCCTGTTCGGCCGCTCCGGCTCGGGCAAGACCAGTGTACTGCGGGCCGTGGCCGGCCTGGTACGCACAACAGCGGGATTGGTGCGGATCAACGACCAGGTGTGGCAAGACGAAAATCGCTTCGTGCCGACACACCGCCGCCCCCTCGGATATGTGTTCCAGGAGGCCAGTCTCTTCCCCCATCTCTCGGTAGTGGGCAATCTGGAATACGGCATGCGCCGGATAGCCGAGGCGCAGCGGCAGATCCCGTTTCACGATGTGGTGGAACTGCTCGGCATCGGAGCCCTGCTCAAACGGGCGACCCACAGCCTCTCCGGCGGCGAACGCCAACGGGTCGCCATCGCCCGCGCCCTGCTCACCAGCCCCCGACTGCTGCTGATGGACGAACCGCTCTCTGCCCTCGACCACGGCGCCAAGCAGACCATCCTGCCCTATCTGGAGAGACTGCACGACGAGTTCGGCATCCCCTCGCTCTATGTCTCCCACGACCCCAACGAGGTAGCGCGTCTGGCCGACCGCATGGTGGTACTGGAGCAGGGCCGGGTGATCGCCGAGGGAGAAGCCGCCCCGCTACTGACCCGACTCGATCTTCCCCTGTCGGGATACGACGACGCCTCGGCTCTGCTGGAGGGCATCGTCAGCTCCCATGACCACACCTACCGCCTGACCTGGATCTCCCTGCAGGGCAACCGGGTCGCGGTCGCCCACGAAGACCTGCCGGTCGGGCGCCACGCCCGGGTACGTATCCAGGCCCGCGACGTCAGCCTCTCGATCCGCGCCCATGCCGACACCAGCATCCTCAACATCCTGCCTGCCCGGGTCATCGACACCCTTGACGTCAACAAGACACAGACGCTGGTCCGGCTAGAACTGGAGGACGGACAGACCCTGCTCTCACGCATCACCCGCCGCTCCGCCATGGGCATGGGCATTCACGAGGGAATGCAGCTCTATGCGCAGGTGAAGAGTGTGGCGCTGCTCTCCTGACGGCAAGAGAGTGTGTTGGCGTCAACACCATCGCCCTGTGGCCGGCAACGCCGTGTGTAACCGGCCTGAAATCGCACGCGGGGATCTGACAGAAAATAAGCGGCAGATACGGCTCGCTCCCGGCGCGCTTTGGGGTTGCTTGAAAAATGCTTGATGTAGTTCAAGTTTTCTTCTCCCCACTGCCGGACCGCGGGCAGATGCTTTATAATGGGAAAAATTTCACAAATCGTCATAGACCAGGTTTCCCCGCTGACTGTCTGTATCGGAATCCGGGCCGCGGCATGCGCCGAAATGCCCGAGTTCCAAAAATGGAGCTACGTAGATCGATGAGATTTCCATTCCTTCCAAAAGCAAAGGGACTTCACATCAACAAGTTTATCCGACCTACATGGACCGCCGGTCACGACACCCGCCTATCGGTTTCCCTCTTCTTCGCGCCACTGCTGCTTGCCGGTTGCGGCGGCGGCGGAGGCAGCGACAGTGGGGGTGGGGGTAATCCGCCTCCAGCGACAACTCCGGTGGCCCGCTACGCCTATGTGGCCAACACGGGCGATGACACTGTCTCGATCCTGCTTGCCGACAACACCACGGGACAGCTGCGCCATCACGGCTACGTGCAGACCGGCGATGGCCCGACAGCCCTGACCATCGATCCGAGCGGGCAGTTCGCCTATACGCTCAACGCCAACTCGACCGACATCAGCCTTTTCACTCTCGACAGCCTTTCAGGTGAGCTCGTCGCCGCAGACTGCAATCAGAGCACGGGCAATCTGGATACCTGTAGCACCGGCGGAACGCCCGTCTCCATGGCGTTCGAACCCAATGGACAGTTCGCTTATGTCGGCAATCAGGCCAGCAACACACTGACGGCCCATGCCAAGGACACCGCCACAGGCGCATTGAGCAGTGTCGCCACGCAACCGCCTATTGATATGACCGCCAACGGTGGCGACACACCGGTCAAACTGCGGGTTCACCCCAACGGGGGGTTCCTCTATGTCGCCTATGACGCCAGCGACAATGTGGGCGTCTACCAGATCGATGCCACCAACGGCACCCTGACGCATGTCGCCGGCTCGCCGGTCGCTTCCGGCGGCACCGCCGCCTCCGACATCGCCATCACATCCGACGGGCAATACGCCTTTGTGGCCAACCAGTCCGGCGAGATCGGTGTCTTCACCATCGACGGCTCGGGCCTGCTGGTGGCCAACGGCAGCCCGCTGCTGGCGGCGGGAGCGCCGACGCCCTATGCACTGGCCATCGAGAACAGCGATCACTGGCTCTATATGCTCAGCCAGGAGGTCTCAGGTAATGTCTCCCTGTTCGAAATTCAGAGTGACGGCACCCTGGTGCAGCGGGATTGCGGCACAGCGCAGACCTGTCCGGCCGGCCGCGTGCCGGAGTCGATCGCCATCGACCCCACCGGCCAGTTCCTCAGCGTAGCCAACCGGAGCGATAACACGCTCAGCCTCTTCGCCATCGATCAGAGCAGCGGCCAGCTTACGGCTGTCAATGAGGTGAACTCGCGGGTCGCACCTTCCGCCGTGGCCTACTACACAGATACGGCCGAGGTCACCGTAACGCCGAGATTTGCCTATGTGGGAAATTACAACGGCTTCAGCGTCTCCGCCTATGCGATCAATGCGAGCAGCGGCAGTTTGACATCAATCGGCACCCCGGTTGGGACAGCGGGGAAACCCTCTGCTGTCACTTCGGATCTATCAGGCAGCTATCTCTACGCCACCAATGACACGACAGACAATGTCTCGGTATTTTCCATCAACAGCGGCAATGGAACATTAACTGAGATTTCCGGGTCGCCCTTCAACATCGAGACGAATCCGACAGGTCCGGAATTCGGTCCCATTTCGATCAGCATCGATCCTTCCGGTCGGTTCGCATATGTGGCCAACTCCTCGGATACCCTGTCGGCGTATAACATCGACAGTTCAACAGGAGCTCTATCCTCCTTCATCACTGGCTCCCCCTTCGCCACGGGAGATATCCCAAGCGCCGTCGCGGTAGATCCTACTGGACGGTTCCTTTATAACGCCAACCTCAATGCCGACAACATCTCGGCCTTTAGCATCGACGCCACCACGGGCGCATTGAGCACCATCGGCACAATTCCAGCGGGGGATGCACCCAACTCCATTTCCGTCGATCCTAGCGGACGCTTCGTCTACGTGGCCAATAACGGCTCTTTAGGATATAGCGTTTCGGCTTATTCCATTGATCCGTTGACGGGAGGACTTTCAGAAATTGCCGGTTCCCCCTTCACAGCCGGTAACGCGCCCATTTCCATCAGCGTTGACCCATTGGGTGAGTTCGTCTACGTCGCTATCCGAAGCTTGCAGAATGTGACGCCTTATACCATCGACCAAAGCACTGGCGCACTCACAGCGGGTACTCCCGTCTCCACGGAACTCAATCCACAAGCCATCACGGTCGATCCTTCAGGTCAGTATGTCTATGTGGCAAACGGTGACTCGAGCAGCGTATCTGGTTACACGATCAATTCCAGCACTGGCGCGCTGACATCGAACGGCAGTTCAGCGGCAGGCCTTTTTCCACGTTCGATCGTCACAACCGGCGTTATCCAATAGAGACTCTGTTGCGACTGAAAAAAACAGGGTCAGCCAGAACGGTAACGGAGGCAATGGACCCATCTCAATAACAACGGTTGCCTCGTTTCAATAGGCTCCTACCGAAAGGAAGCTGTAAGGTGCGGCTTGCCGCACCGTTGCAGAAACCACGCAGCAGTTAGCAACTGCCGGACATAGCGGGCAGTCGCCTGGACGCCCTGTCAGGGGCGATGGCGGATAGATTCAGCGGCAGGTCCTCTCCTTTACCACCCAAAACAATGCGGGACGCTGCCTCGACCAGTGAACAAACAGGCGTGTAAGGTTTCCGCATTCCATCCGACTATTGGTAGCAGACTGATCGATAGGGCGTATCAGAGCACCCCAGAGGTAAGGACGGCATTGAAATAAGTAAACATTCGTTCTATTTTTTTTGATCTTACGAGTCGGATAAGGAAGCCAATGCGCGCTTCCAATCCTCAGACCGATTTAACCAGCGCATACAAAACAAGACGGGCTCAAGCCTGTCATAACGACCACACCATACAGGACAACCGGCATGGACATTCGTCTCGACCCTCTCTCCGGCATAACGCCAGATACCCTCCGTGGGAGCAATATCGGGCTGGAGAAAGAGGGTCTGCGGGTAACCCGGGAGGGTCGGATCTCCAGCTTGCGGCATCCGCTCAAACTGGGCTCGGCGCTGACCCATCCCAGTATCACCACTGACTTTTCCGAGGCCCTGCTGGAACTGGTAACACCGCCCTGTCAGACGGCCCAGGGGGCAATCGCCGCCCTGACGGAGACACAGGCGTTCGTCCATCATCAGCTGGGCGATGAGTTGATCTGGTCCGCCAGCATGCCCTGTCGCATCGATACGGAGCGGGAGATCCCCATCGCCTGTTACGGCCGCTCGGACAGCGGCATGGCCAAGCAGATCTATCGGCGCGGTCTGGCGCATCGCTACGGACGCATGATGCAGACGATCGCCGGGGTCCATTTCAACTACTCCTTTTCCGAGGCACTGTGGCCCGCCCTGCAGCAGATCAGCGGCCAGCAGACGTCGCTCCGGACCTTCACGGCCGAGCGCTATATGTCGACCCTGCGTAACGTTCAGCGTTACGACTGGCTGTTGCTCTATCTCTTCGGCGCCTCACCGGCCACTCACATCGGCTTCGCCGGTGCGGATGAAAAACTGCAACGCCTCGACCGGGAGACCGCTTACGCCCCCTACGCCACCTCCCTGCGCATGAGCGATATGGGCTATAGCAACAGCCTGCCGGCCAGCCACTCGGTCTTCATCGACAGCAACTCGCTGAGCGCCTACATCGAAACCCTGCGCAAAGCGGTGGAGACGCCCCACCCACCCTATGAGGCGATCGGCACCCTGGTCGGCGGCAAACACCGCCAACTCAACACCCATCTGCTGCAGATTGAGAACGAGTACTACACCAGTGTGCGGCCGAAACAGGTCTTACACACCGACGAGTCACCCCTGACCGCCCTGCAGCGTCGCGGCATCCGCTATCTGGAGCTGCGCAGTCTCGACGTGAATCCCTTCACACCGGCCGGCGTAACCCTTGAGCAACTCCGCTTTCTTGAACTCTTCCTCCACTTCTGTCTACTGAACGAGAGTCCAAGACACGACCCGGAGCAGTCACGCAGAAACCGACACAACCTCAACCGGACCGCCCATGCAGGCCGCGATCCGGCTCTCAAGCTCGATCGCGCGGGCACACCGGTTGCGCTGCGTGAGTGGGCGCTAAACCTCTTCGACGCCATGCAGACGACGGCAGAATTGCTGGACGCCGCTCACGGCAATGACGCCTACACCAAGGCATTGGCCAGCCAGCGGGAACGGATCAACAACCCGGAACTGACCCCATCGGCCCGTTTGTTGGCGCAGATAGACCAGTCCGGCCTGGGTTTCACAGACTATGTGTTACAACAGTCGGAGCGACACCATCTGCAGCACCTGTCGCAAAGCCCGATTCCCGAGCGGACCGAGTATTATCAAGCGCTTACCCGGCAGTCACTGCGCCAGCAGTCGATCCTCGAGCGGGAGAGCCGCGACCTCTACAACACCACCCGGGAGAAGGCATCCGTCAGGCGACACTGCAACAGGAGCCGGACCCTTCAATGTGCCTGCTGCAGGGGTTGAGGAACCTCTCCTTGTGATGGCGGCAGCAAGGCCCTCTCCCGCAAGGGGAGAGGGGATGCATAGATCAGGAACGGATGGGAGAGGGCCAGGGAGAGGGGTTGATAAGACATCCTGCGCAAAGCACGACTCAACACGCAAAACCATTCAGGCCAATACGCAATTCTCGCCTCTAACGCCGCATGGCTGATTATGGTGGGTAATCAAGAACTTTTATGACGAGCTGATCGACTGCATATGGCAGGGCATGGCACCCATGACGCTGCCCAAGCTGAAGGAAAAGGCGGGTGAATCAATCCGGCAGGGATGCTCTAGTGTACCCCTTGCATCCTCAAACCCACTTTCCGTCTCAAGCTTAGTTCTTTCCGGCCGCTAACTATTCGGAGTGGCCGCGGACTGGCCATAGGTGCGTTTGTGACCCCACAGCCTCTTGAGGCCCTGACAAATGCACAGTTTCTTTCTTGCGAAATGGACCTTGTCACCTATGACCTTCGATCTCGATGATGTCTGGGCGGATGCGATAAAGGGACTCAATCACATCCCAGTTCAAGACAAACGTCGTCTATACCGAATCGCGATGGTCGGCGTAATCGGTATCTTCTATCTGCTGGACACCACCCTGCTCACTCTGTTTGCCTTCGCCGGGACAATCGACCCCGATGCGCCGCTCTATTATGGTTCAGCCGGTTTGGGCCATGTGGCGTTGTTCAGCCTTTTGCATTGGACCGGGTTCAGCGAAAGGCTAAAGAATTGCCACATGACGACCTGGCAGATGGGCTACGGTATTGGCGTCCAGCTGTTGGGGATCACACTGGCACCCCAGATCTCGCCCTTCTTCCTCGGACTCATGTTCGTGATCTTCGCCTTCGGCACCATGCGCATCAAGTTCAGCGAAGCCCTATTCGTTTGGCTCTTCAGCAGCATCGCCATCGCCCTGACCATCCACCTCAACCTCGATTCCAGACTCACGCTGCAGAATCCCACTACCACGGAGTACCTCCTGGTCTCGGTGAGCTTCTCATTGATTCTGCTGCGGGCGATCGCTCTCGGCTACTATGCCTCGGCGTTACGGCTGCGCATATATCACCTCAGCCGTTCATTTCAAGACCAGGCACTGCACGATGAATTGACCGGAATCCGCAACCGGCGCGGGTTGCACCACATCCTGGAGGAGCAATTCAGTCTGCACAACCGCAAGGGGATTCCCTGTTCGCTTGCCATGATCGACATCGACCACTTCAAGCGGATCAACGACGACTTCGGGCATACTGTCGGCGACGAAATACTCAAGGCGCTTGTCAGACAGATCAAACGGATAATTCGCGATTCGGACAAACTGATCCGCTACGGCGGCGAGGAGTTCATCCTTGTCATGTCGGCAACCTACCTGCATGCGGCAGAATCACTGGTGCAGCGTATCCGCATCTACATCAGCCAGCAGCAGTGGGATGCGTTACCCGACAAACACCCCATCACCATCTCCATCGGCCTCTCCGAACTGATGCCGCAGGACGACATCAACGCCCCGGTGGAACGCGCCGACATGGCCCTCTATGCCGCCAAGCAGTCCGGCAGAAACAGGGTGGTAATCCACAGCGGCAAGCTGGAGGCGGACACAGTACCTGCTTCCAACCGATAACCGACACCACCATCCCGCCATCCACGACAGCCAACCGGGTTTGGATCGCCGGCAAAAAGCCGCTAGCATGCCCGCTTTCCGACTATCCACCTTGTTGCTTATGATCGACCGCAGACTCAGCATCGCCCCCATGCTTGATTGGACCGACCGCTACTGTCGCTATTTCCTGCGTTTGATCACCCGTCATACCCTGCTCTACACGGAGATGGTCACCACCGGGGCCATTCTTCATGGTGATCGCTCCCGCTTTCTCGACTTCGATGCGAGCGAACATCCGGTCGCGCTGCAGTTGGGCGGCAGCGAGCCGGGCGACCTGACCCGCTGCGCAAAACTGGGCGAAGAGTGGGGCTACGACGAGATCAATCTCAACCTGGGCTGCCCCTCCGACAAGGTGCAGTCAGGCAGAATCGGCGCCTGTCTGATGCTGACGCCTGCGCTGGTGGCCGATGGAATCAAGGCCATGCGGGATGCGGTCGACATCGAAGTAACGGTAAAACACCGCATCGGCGTGGATGAGCAGGACAGCTATCAGGCCCTGTGCGACTTCGTCGGCATCCTTGCCGAAGCCGGCTGCGAAACCTTCACCGTGCATGCCCGCAAGGCCTGGCTACAGGGACTCAGTCCCAAGGAGAACCGGGAGATTCCGCCGCTCTCCTACGACACCGTACATCGGCTCAAACAGGACTTCCCTGCATTGGAGATCATTCTCAACGGCGGTATCACCTCACTCACGCAGGCCGAGGAACAGCTTCAGTATGTGGATGGGGTGATGATCGGTCGCGAGGCCTATCACAACCCCTGGATCCTGGCACAGGCTGACCGGTGCCTCTTTGGCGAGCAGACTCCAGTGCCCGACCGGCACGAGGTGATCGAACGCCTGCTCCCTTTCGTCGACAGGATGCTGTCGCAAGGCATACCCCTCAATCGCATCACCCGCCACATCCTGGGCCTCTTCCACGGTTGCCAGGGAGCCAGACGCTTCCGCCGGGTATTGAGCGAGGGCGCGCATCTGCCCGGCGCGGACAGCCGGCTGATCGCACAGGCCGCCGCAGAGGTTAAAGCAGCATGAGATGCGGATTGCCTAACTCTCCGCGCGACGGAACTTGCGTCGATATTGCGCGGGCGTGACGGATGTCAGGCGGCTAAAGAGGCGGCGAAAAGAGGAACTATCACAATAGCCAACCTCACTCGCGATCTGATCGACGCTATTACACGTCTGTTCCAGCATCGCTTTGGCGCGCTCCACGCGCAGCGCCTGAAGATAGCTCAGCGGCGGCATCCCGGTGACCGCATGAAAACGGCGGTGCAGGGTTCGGTAACTGACATGCAGGGCGCTGGCTAGCTCCTTTGCAGAGAAGGCTGTCGACAGGTGCGCCTCCATCCATACTATGGCCGCATCGGTCAGGGGTTCGGCGAAACTGCGCTGCAGGGCCGCGAAAGGGAGTTGCGATGCACGTGCCTCGTCCACGAGCATGATGGATCCCACTTGTCGTGCCAACGCATGTCCCATAAGCCGACGCAGCAGATGCAGTGACAAATCGATGTGCGCGGTCATGGCGCCGGCGGTCAAGCGCGAACCGTCGTCCACCAGGACCCGGTCGGCGATCAGCGATACCTTGGGATAGCGTTGTTCGAAATTCCTCTTCAGCCACCAGGTCGTGGTCGCGCTGCGACCATCGAGCAGGCCGCTTTCGGCCAGTACGAAGGTCCCGTAGCAGCTGGCGGCCACCAGGGTCGATTCGTCAAGCGCGCCAAGACGCGCAACCGCCGGCGCCCATTGTGAGGCCAGTTTTTCTACGAGCTCTGTCATATCCCGCGCGAAAAAACCTGGCAGGATCACCGCATCGAAATCCCCTAGATGTTCGGGCAGCACCGATGTCTCCAGATGAAGCGATCGGGAAAGCACGACCGGACCTCCCGCCGCCGAGAAGAGCGAGATATCGCACTTGTCGCCGGCGGCAAAACGGTCGGCGACCCTGAACAGGTCCAGGGATGCGGTGACGCTGGAGGGTGTGGAACCGGATTCAACCAAAAGGGCAATGTTGGGCATGGCAGATCTCGCACTGTATTTGGCAATACTGCCACTTCACCCTCCACAGTTCCAGTCGCATCATGCCAACTTTCCAACACCAAGGCAGTCACCCATGAAAAAACTTATCGCTCTCTCCTATCTCATTCCCGGATTGTTGTTCGCCAGCCCACCACCCTCGACTCTGCTGGAGATGGTTGGCGCCCATCCCGCACCGGCAGCGCTCTCCGAAAGTGTCGTGCTGGTGATCGATGCGCAACGGGAGTATGTGGACGGCGCGCTGCCTTTGGTCGGTATCGATAGCGCATTGGCCGAAGGCTCTCGACTGCTGAAACGGGCCCGGACGGCGGGAACCCCGGTGATACATGTGGTACACAGGGGAGCCGCCCCCTTGTTCGATCCCGCTGGCCGCTACTTCTCCATCGCCGAGCCGATGACCCCAGTCGCTGGAGAAACGGTGATCGAAAAACGGCTGCCAAACGCCTTCGCCGGCACCGATCTACAGCAAAAGATTGCGGCAACCGGACGCAAGCAAATCATCGTCATCGGCTTCATGACCCACATGTGCATCAGCTCCACGGTCCGTGCGGCACTGGATCTGGGGTATGCCACGACCCTGGTCAGCGCCGCCACAGCCACACGCGACTTGCCTGACGGCAAGGGGGGAAGCATACCGGCAAAAGCGGTACAACAAGCAACGCTGGCGGCGCTGGCGGATCGATTTGCCACGGTGGTAAACAAGGCGGATCAGCTCCCGCAATAAGGCAGGCGACTCGCAATCCGGCATCGACTAACCTGAACCTAACCTATTTGGTTGATATTAACCCGGCAACTAAATATGGAACCTCCGGATTCCCATTTATGCAGTATCAATCGATGAGTGAGGAAATTAAAAAAATGGCGCCTGGGAGGCGCCAAAGTAAGGGGAAGTCAGATAAACAAGTCAATCACTGGCGGATACCCTCCACCGAGAGTTCAAACTCCACGTTGCGGCTGGCGGGACCCAGATCGAAGGGGATGCCGAAATCGGCCAGCGAAATCTGGGTGGTGCCATAGAAACCCCGGCGGTAGCCGCCCCAGGGGTCGGGGCCATGGCCGATCTTTTCGACCTGAATGGTGACCGGCTTGGTCACGCCGCGCAGCGTCAGATCGCCCTTCAGCACCGCCGTGCCATCGGCATTCTCCGCATAAGCGGTGGAGACGAATCCGGCCTTCGGATACTTGTCCACATACAGGAACTCTTCGCTACGCAGATGCTTGTCACGTTCGGCATGATTGCTGTCGATACTGGCGGGATCGATATCCACTTTGATCTTGGCCGCGGACGGGTTCTTTTCGTCGTAGCTGAAGTTGCCGCCGAAATCGTTGAAGCGGCCGTAGAGCCAACTGTAACCCAGGTGCTTGATGCGGAACTGGATGAAGGCGTGCTGGCCCTTGGTATCGATGCTGTACTCTTCCGCCTGCAGCGGAGCGGCCGCCACCAGGGTAACGAAAAGCAGGGGTAACATTAGACGTTTCATACTGGATTCTCCTCAATCGGTTGATGATTAACATTCAGCTGGCGGCACGTCCCCGCACCAACTGCCGGGTAATGGTGGCGACACGGCTGCCATAGGCCTCCGCGGTCGCCAGATCGCCGGCGCTGGGGGCGTCGCCGGCATTGACCTGAAAACTGGACGCCATGGGACCGATGTAGGATCCGACCCGGTTCGTCACCTCCGGCCCCGGTCCCTCGATACGGTTCATCGAGTCGGGGTCGCTGGCGGCGGGATGCAGACCCAGACTGACGAAAATCATGCCCTGTTGCATGGCGGTGATCATCAGGCCGACCAGGGTGTTGAGCTTGTCGCCGGAGAAAGAGCTGGAGTTGGTGAAGGCGCCCGCCACCTTGTCCTTCCAGGCCTGGGTGAACCACTTGGCCGCACTCACTTCGAGAAACTTCTTCATCTCCGCCGACATACTCCCCATGTAGGTGGGGCTGCCAAAGATGATGGCGTCCGCCGCATCGAGCTGATCGATATCGGCCGACGCATCCTCCGCGCTGAGCAGCAGGGTCTCAACCCCTTCCACGGAGGCCGCGCCGCGCTCCACCGCCTCCGCCTGCAGTTTGGTGTGACCGAAGCCACTGTGATAAACGATCGCTACCTGGGTCATTGCCTCTCTCCTCACTTGAATATCGATTGAAATTGATTATCGGGTCCCTATTCCCAACATCCGCTTCAGGGTCTGATCCCGATCGATGAAATGGTGCTTGAGCGCCGCCAGGGCATGCAGGGCGGCCAGACCCACCAGGCTCCATGCCAGGTAGAGATGGACCTTACCGGCGATATCCTCCTGATGCTCGATACCGCTGAGGGTGGCGGGAATGGTGAACCAGTCGAACACATCCAGCCCCCGTGCGTCTGCGGTGGAGATCAAATAACCGCTCAACATCAAGGCGAACAGCAGTAGGTAGAGCAGGCCATGAGCGATGCCGGCGGCCAGACGTTCGTATGGCTTGTGGTTCGGCAGATAAGCCGGCCGAGGATTGGACCAGCGCCAGATAAGCCGCAACAGCACCACGCCAAACAGCATTACGCCGATCCCCTTGTGCCACCAAGGTCCCAAGCGATACCAGGCATCGTAGTAACCCAGGGAACGCATCCAGAGACCCAGACCGAACTGGCCCACAACCGTCAACGCCACCAGCCAGTGGAGGCTGATGGCCACCAGACCGTAGTGGCTCGTGTCATTTCGCCAACGCATCAGAAGCGCCCCGCCTGGTAGTCGTCGAAGGCCTCACGCAACTGCGTCTCGTTGTTCATGACGAAGGGACCGCGACGCGCGATCGGCTCGTTCAGCGGCTCACCGGCCACCAGCAGCAACCGGCTCGCCACCAGGGCCTCGATCGCCACGCCCTCGCCCCTGTCCAACTGGGCCAGGGTAAATGGTGGGATAGTCTCTCCGCCCAAGCGGATTTCACCCTGCACCAGATAGACGAAGGCGTTGTACGCCGCTGGCAGCGGCTCCGTAAAACGGCCACCCGCAGGCAGGCTGATATCGAAATAGCTGACCGGTGTGGCCAGATCGCTGACCGGGCCCCGGGTACCGTACACGGTTTCACCCGCGATCACCCGCACCTCCACCCCCTCCTCCCGCTGCTCGCGCGGAATCGACTCGGCATCGAACTCCTGATAGCGGGGAGGTGTCATCTTCTGCGCCGCCGGCAGATTGACCCAGAGCTGGAAGCCGGCCAGCAAGCCATCCTCCTGCATCGGCATCTCGGAGTGGACCACGCCGCGTCCCGCGGTCATCCATTGCACCCCCCCCGCCTGCAGCACACCGGTATGACCGGCATTGTCCCGGTGCTCCAACCGGCCGGCCAGCAGATAGGTCACGGTCTCGAAGCCCCGATGGGGGTGTGGCGGGAAGCCGCCAATGTAGTCGTCCGGATCGTCCGATCGGAAATCGTCCAACAGCAGAAAGGGATCGAGCTGGAGCAATTGATGGGTACCGATAACCCGGATCAGCCGTACACCGGCGCCATCGGCGGTCTCCTGACCACGAACCAGGCGTTTTACGCTGCGCAGAGTCATGGCGGCCTTGTTCATGGTTGTCTCCGGGGAAATACCGAGTGGATCAGTCAATTACTTTCGGACCAGTAACAACCAGTTTAGGTTGTCACTTTGAAAGATAAATGGCCATAATTGGGAAACACTGTTGCTGAAATTGAAACAATGGATCGACTCGATAGCCTTGAGAGCTTTGTTGCGGTAGTGGAAGCGGGCCAGTTCAGTAGCGCCGCCGAACGGCTCGGCATCGGCAAGTCGGTGCTCAGCAGAAGGGTCTCCGAGCTGGAGCAACACCTGGGCGCGCGTCTGCTGCACCGAACCACCCGGCGGCTCTCGCTGACCCAGGCAGGACGTGAGTTCTACCCCCGTGCACTGCAACTGCTGGAGGATCTGGCGGAGGCGGAACAGTCGGTCTCCAGCGGACAGCAGGCCCTCAGCGGTCGCATCCGGCTCGCCATCCCCCTCACCTTCGGCCTGCTCCATCTGGCACCGCTGATCAACCGCTTCATGCAGACTCATCCGGGCGTGGTGCTCGATCTGGATATGGACGATGGCCATGTGGACCTGATCCAGGAGGGGGTCGATCTGGCGCTGCGCATCGGTCGTCTGGACGACTCCAGCCTGATCGCACTGCCCCTGGCGCCGGTGCGAACCGTCCTGGTGGCCAGTCCGGACTACCTGGCCAGAGAGGGGACCCCCACCACGCCGGAAGCGCTGCGGTCCCATCCGGCGCTCTGCTACAGCAATCTGCCGGAACCGCAGAAAGTGCGCCTGACCGACAAGGCCGGCCGGTCGTTCTCGGTCAACCTGCCGTTGCGCCTGCTGGCCAACAACGGCGACCTGCTGCTGGGCGCAGCCACAGCGGGGCTCGGCATCTGTCTCTCACCCACCTTCATCGCCTACCGGGGCATACGCGAAGGAGCGCTGGTACCGATCATGCGCGACTATCGCCTGCCCGTCTCCACCGCCTATGCGGTCTATCCCTCAAGACGCTTCGTGCCCCTGCGTGTGCGCACTTTGGTTGAGTATCTGCAGCGGGAGCTTGGTGACCATCCCTACTGGGACGAAGGGCTCTTCGATGAAGAGGCCAAATGACGCGGGGGTAACCGCTATAGCTCCTTGACCGGCTGTTGTCAGCTTTCTGCCCGGGAAATGCCAGATTCGTCTGTCACAATCGTGTTCCTACCCTTGAGGAACACAAGCATGATAGTCGGACATCTTCCTTCAGGTTATGTACTGGCAAAACTCCTCGCCGAAAAGGTCGCATACATTGGAGCGACTCCAAGGCAAATCCTGTTGGCCTGTCTGCTGGGGGCGATAGCCCCCGATTTCGATATGCTCTACTTCCATCTGCTCGATAACGGCAAGCATCACCACCACACTTACTGGAGTCATCTGCCCATCGTTTGGCTGAGCAGCCTTCTCCTTTGCATGCTCTGCTACAAGCTGACATCAAGAAAGAAAGAAGCACTGCTTAGCATGTTGCTCGTACTCGCCGCTATCGTGCATTTGATACTCGATAGCATTGTGGGAGACATCTGGTGGCTGATGCCTCTGGTGGATAAACCGTACTCCTTATTCGGGGTACCTGCGCGTTTCGATCCCTGGTGGCTGAATTTCATCCTGCATTGGTCGTTTGCTATGGAAATGGTCTTGTGGCTATGGGCATATAAGCTGTGGAGAAATGGCATGAAGCAGCCCTGACATCGACTCCGATCACGTTTAGCAAACAACTATTTCAACAAAAACATCAGTGTGCCACCATGCACATACCGTGATGCATACCCGCATACCGGTCACTACCCCGTACGGATTTGCGGTTTACTTTTTCTCCTGCTGACCAACAAGAACAATCGCTGGGGATGGAACGAAAAATGGAACAAGGAACCCCCTTGATTTTACGCCTGCGCGCCCTCGGTTGGGCACTCAACCTCACCCGCATGAATCTCATCCTGCTGCTGTTGACCTCGGTACTGCTGAGCGTACCCCAGGGTCATGACCTGCTGCGGGGCATGGCCGAGGATGGCGGGCTGAAATACCTCAGCCTCTTCGGCAGCACCCTGTTGTGGGCCACCAGTCTATGGCTCTGGGCCCGTGTCTTGCTCGACATCGACTTTCCCTACTCCCTCGCAAGCTGGCAGCAGCTCACCCCCTATCGCAAGCTGCTGCCCCGGCTGTTGGGTGTTATCGCCTTCGCTGTCGTGACCCTGAATCTCGGACTCGCCACCGAATGGCATGCAACCACCTACCTGATGGGGATGGAGGGCATCCTCTTCTTCCTTGCCGTCACCTACCGGCGCCACCTGGGTTGCTGGATCGCCCGCCGCATGCGGGCCGACGCACCGCAGACCCACTGGGCCTGGGCCGAGCAAATCGGCTGCCTGAACGAACCCCCGCCTCGCATGAGCATCTATAAAGCCCTGGGGGAGGTGCGCGGCATCATCTGCGCCGCCACCTTCACGTTGGGCGTCCTGTTATTTACCTGGGGCATGCTCGCCCCCCTCAGTATGGGGCAGCGTTTAGACACCCTGCTGCTGCTGATGCTATGGGGCGCCACCATGCTGCCACTGGCCAGCATCATCACCTACCACGCCACCCGTAGAGGGATCCCCATCGTCATCATCTCCCTGGCACTGATGGCGCTGTTTAGCTTGTGGAATGACAACCACGCCATCCGCCAACTCGACAGCGGCCGCGCACCGGATCAGCGCCCGACCCTGGAGGCGGCGTTGACCCAATGGCACGATGCTCACTGCAACGCCAACCGCTGCGATCCCTTCATTCTGGTTGCCACCGCAGGCGGCGGCATCCGTGCCGCCTACTGGACCGGCACCCTGCTCGGCACCCTGCAAGATGCCACCCAGGGGCGCTTCGATGACCACCTGTTTGCCATCAGCGGTGTCTCCGGCGGTTCGTTGGGAGCCACGGTCTACCGAGCCGTGACAGCCGATCGGGATAGGGGTGTCACTGCGCCGATCCAGGATATCCTCGGCCAGGACTACCTGGGGCCCGTGGCCGCCGGCCTGCTCTATAGGGATGGGGTTCAGCGCCTGCTGCCGCTGCCCCTTCTGGGGGACCGGGCAGAGGTTTTCGAACAAGGATTGGAGGCCGGTTTCGAACACAGCGTACCTCGGGCTCGGCTGACGCTGACGAGCTCGTTCATCGAGGCGGCGGACCTCGACAAACGTCCCTGGCCGGCCCTGTTTCTCAACTCGACCTGGTCCGACAACGGCCGACGCATTGTCGCCGCCACCCTGCGCACCCAGACCCTCTCCCCCCCTGTCGGCAACGTTGTGCTTTACCAGGATCTGCTGACTACCCTGGGCAGCGACATGCGCCTCTCCACCGCCGCCCACAACAGTGCCCGTTTTCCTTTTGTGAGCCCGCCCGGCGGATGGAAACCGGCGGACACCGATAGCCAGGATTGGCAACGTCTGCAGGATGGGGGATTGTTCGAAAACTACGGGGCGGAGACCGCGTTGGAGATAGCCGACAGTGCCGAGCAGTTGTGGCAAAGCAAGTGGCAACTGCCGCTGAAGCCTACTGTGATACTCATCAGCAGCGATCCCACGTTACGGGCTAACCTGGCCGATTTTGCGCACAATCCTCCCTTGCGCTTCGCCTATGGGCTGCTCAGCACCCTGCGTAGCTACGCCACCAGCCGCAACGGCCACGGTATCGAAGCCGCCAGCCGTCTGCGTAAGTGGGTGACAGCGCTGGATGAGGAATCCGGCGCGAGCCGCTTCTTTCACCTGCGTATGTGTCCCGGCAGGAACAAGGAGCAGGAGCCGCCACTGGGCTGGTCCCTCTCGGCCACCGCGCAGCAGGAGATCAACCGCTACCTGGACGGCGACAGCGATTGCAGTCGTCAGAATGCCGCCGCAGTTGCTGCGGTGGCGGCCCTGCTGCAGCCTTGATTGCAGCCTTGATGGCTGGCCAGGCCCTCAGGTATCGATCTCCTGGGTCTCGATCAGGGAAAGCACCTGATCGAGCTGTAGGCTGCCGTCCTCTGACGCCATCCGCTTCAGGCTATCCACCAGGTCAGCCTTGAATCCCAGCAACAATCCCGTTACCTCTTTACGGCTGTAGCGCTGCTTGATCTCTTTCACCGGTTTACCCAGTGTATCGATCAACTCCACCTCCGTTGCCCGCGGAATCATACGCTGGGCACCCGTCCCCTCTTCACTGGCAGTCAACGGGCCGGTCTTGGTGTATCGCTTATCCTGGAAAGTGAAACGCTGACCAATGGACACCTGGGGAAAACGCATGTTGTGGAAAACCTCTGTGTGTGGTGGATTGCGGAAAAGCTATCACGAATCGACGACCGCGGCCTGCCCCATCAGCCGCTGCAACACCATCGCCAGCAGACCCGGTGAAGGAAAATCCACGCTATCGATGACCATGGCTTGTCGACGCTCTTGCTCACTTAACGGCTCTTGCTGCGATTGCTGCAACCGCAGCACCGCCAGATCGGCTTCCGAGGGATCACCTCCCTCCGCCTTCCTTTGCGCAATCCGCGCTTTCAGCACCGGCTCGGCGGCCTGGCAGTCGAGGATCAGCAACGGCGTATCGAGTGCTTGCGCCAATTCATAGAACGGCTGTCGTTGCGCCTGCCTGAGAAAAGTGGCATCGACGATCACCGCAAAGCCGTCACGCAGCAACCGCCGGACCATGCCCCGCAAATGGGCATAGGTCGTCTCTGTCGCCGAGCCGGCGTAACGCCGCTCCCTCGCCTGCGTATCCTCACCGGGATAGAGTCGCTTGCGCTCCACATCTGAACGGATACGAATCGCCATCAGCTGCTCCGCCAGCCAACCGGCGACATAACTCTTACCCGACCCCGAGACACCATGGGTAAGCAGCAGTACCGCCGGCGGGTGGGCGGTCACCGACTCGGCGAGATTGAGATATCGCCGATACTCATCCAGCACCTCCGACGCCTCCTCCTTGCCGATAGCGGGCTGAGTAAAACGAATCGCGCAGACCTTGGCCCGGACCATCGCCCGGTAGAGCATATAGAAGGGCAGCAAAGGCAGTCCCGCGTAATCCCCGGTCTGTTCCAGGTAATCATTGAGCAGCTGGGCGGCGGCTTGCGTCAGCCCCCTATGCTGTAGATCCATCAGCAGGAAGGCGAGATCGCTCAGGGTGTCGATCCAGCGTAGGGCCGGGTTGAATTCGATGCCGTCGAAGGGCATCAGGCGCCCCTCGAAGCGGGTGATATTGCCCAGGTGGAGATCGCCATGGCATTCACGGATCTTACCCGCTTCGCGACGCTCCTCCAGCAGGGTCCTGGCGCCGGCCAGAAAGCTCTCGGTCCAGTTCTGCAAGCCGCCAAGTCGCTCGCTCTCCAGCAGGGGGTGCTTCAGCTCGCGAATCTGTCGGAAGTTCTCCTCCATCGGCCGCAACACGGCCTCCGGCGAACCCCAGGCTGAATCGGCAGGGGCCCGGGGAATTCGCTGATGAAAACCGGCGATCTGTCGCGCCAGCTCGCTCAATTCGGCCTGGTCCGGCGGTGTCTGGCTGAGCAACTCCCGTTGTTGGAATCGGCGCATCTTCACTGCGTATTCGATGACGACGCCTTCACCATCCAGTCGCGGCTGCTGCGGTGTGCCGCGAAACCCGACCAGATCCAGATAGATTTCGGGCGCCAGCCTGCGATTGAGCCGCAACTCCTCTTCGCAGCAGTGACGGCGCTTTTCCAGGGTGGAGAAGTCGAGAAAGCCCAGATCGAGGGGTTTCTTGATCTTGTAGACAGTATCGCCCACCAGCAACAGATGGGAGATATGGGTCTCGATATGCTCGATGTCATCCGTGGCATGGGGGAAACATCCGGGGCAAGCCAGTAGCTGTTTCACCAGATCGGACTGGGTGGCTGCTGTCTCACGTTGGTAGATCATCCAATGGTATCCTTGACTATATATTAGGTAGTGCTAATATGTCGCCCACTTTGGGATCGTGTGTTGTAACAAGCGATCTCATATCCCCCGTCCTGAGTATTTTTTTGGATCTTAACCTACCAACTTAGAGACAAATCCATGAATATCGACCGCATTGTGCTGGCCTTCGCCGGCTTTGTCATTCTCTTGAGCCTAGCACTTGGCGTGCAGGGCAGCCCCATTTTTCATCACAGCTACTGGCTCTTCTTCACCGCCTTTGTCGGTCTCAACCTGCTGCAGTCGGCCTTCACCGGCTTCTGTCCGCTGGCGCTTATTCTGAAGAAGCTGGGTCGCCGTAGCGGCGCCGCCTTCTCCTGAAGCTGGCGGCTCCAGACTCCAGACCTGCGATCGGTTGAATAACGCCTGGACTCGCCGAAATCCCGGCTACTCATCCTCCTCTTCGCTCTCCAGCGGTTCCGCCTGCAGGTCATGGGCCGTGGCGCCGGTGATGCGCACGCGGATGAAATCGCCCGGCTCCAGCTCCCAGCCACCGGGAATAAAGACCCGACCGTCAATCTCCGGGGCGTCGGCGGGACTGCGTGCAACCACCTGCTTCTCCCGCACCTCGTCCACCAGCACGATCATCTCACTACCGATCTTCGCCTGTAGCCGCTGCCGACTGATGGCCGTCTGCAGCCGCATAAAGCGGGCCCGCCGCTCCTCCCGCACTGCCTCGGGCAAGGCGCCCGGCAACTCGTTTGCCTGGGCACCCGCCACCGGCGAGTAGGCGAAGCAGCCGACCCGGTCGAGTTGCGCTTCCTGCAGAAATTCAAGCAATTCCTCGAACTCCGCTTCGGTTTCGCCGGGAAAACCGACGATGAAGGTGCTGCGCAGGGTCAGATCGGGACACTCACGACGCCAACCGGCAATCCGCTGCAGCACTTTTTCGCTGGCGGCGGGACGCTTCATTGCCTGTAGCACCCGTTGGTTGCCGTGCTGCAGGGGCATGTCGAGATAGGGCAGAATGCTCCCCTCCGCCATCAACGGAATTAGGTCGTCCACATGGGGATAGGGATAGACGTAGTGCAGGCGCACCCAGGCGGGCAGTTCGCCAAGGGCGGCCGCCAGATCGCGGATGCGGCTCGGTAGCGGACGGCCGTGCCAGAAGTCGGGCCGGTATTTGAGATCGACTCCATAGGCGCTGGTATCCTGGGAGACCACCAGCAGTTCCCGCACACCGGCCTCCACCAGCCGCTCCGCCTCCTGCATCACCTCGCCGAGGGGACGGCTGACAAGCGGTCCGCGCAAATCGGGAATGATGCAGAAGCTGCAGCGGTGGTTGCACCCCTCGGAGATCTTCAGGTAAGCATAGTGGCGGGGGGTCAGTTTGATTCCCTCAGGCGGCAGCAGACTGGTAAAGGGGTCGTGGGGCGCCGGCAGCTGCTCGTGCACCGCCGCCATCACCTCTTCATAGGCGTGGGGACCGGTGACCGAGAGGACCTGGGGATGGGTATGGCGAATCCGCGCCTCGTCCTTACCGAGACAGCCGGTGACGATGACTCGCCCGTTCTCCTGCAACGCCTCGCCGATCGCATCCAGGGACTCCTCCACTGCCGCATCGATGAAGCCACAGGTGTTGACCACCACGAGGTCTGCACCCTCATAGCTTGGAGATAGGGCATAACCTTCAGCCCGCAGGCGGCTGAGGATACGCTCAGAATCGACCAGGTTTTTGGGACAGCCAAGGCTGACAAAGCCGATCTGCGGGGGATTGTCTGACATCATTAGGGCCTGCTAACGCTAGTAATCCAGCCGATAGAGCTCGCGCCGGTAGTGGGCCACCTGTTCGTCGGCGGCATCGAGTCGGTCAAGCACGGCACGCATCCCCTTGCGGGCGATGCCATTGCGATAGACCGGATGAGTGCGGGCCAGGGCCAGCAGTAGCTTCAGGGCGGTCGCCGTATCGTCTCCAATCAAGGCACTGGCGGCAAGCCGGTAGCACAGATCCGGATCGTCTGGCGTAGCCTCCAGCGCCTGTTCCAGGGCTGCGCGGGGAGCGCTATCCTCGGCCGTCACGATGAAGTCGAGATGGGCCAGCTGATGGCGTATTTCCACCGCTTCCTGGGCCTCCGGCGGTAGCGCCGTGAGTAACCCGTGAGCCTCCCGATACCGCTCCTGGCGTATCAGGATCTTGCTCATCAGCGCCGGTAACGCCAGGTTGTCCGGCATCTCGATGGCGCCCTCGGCCAGTAACTGCAAGGCCTTTTCGGGCTCTCCCGCCTGCCAGGTCGCGATCGCCTGGCGGCAGACCGGGTCCAGCTCTTTTTGTATATAGCGCTCGACGATGCGTGGGTAGTCTGCCTCCGGCTGAACGCCGTGATACTCCGCCACCAGATCCCCCCGATGAAACAGCTTGAAGGAGGGCAGACTGCGCACGCCGAAGCGCTCAGCCAACGGCTTCTGCTCATCGGTGTTGACGGAGACGAGCAGGAAACGTCCGGCATGGCGCTCGGCCAGCTTGATGAGTATCTCCCGCTGACGCAGGGATGGCCCGACCCAAGGGGCCCAGAAATCGACCACCACCAGGCCGCGCCGTGAGTTCTCCAGCACCAGGCGGTCGAAATTCTCTCCTGTACCCTCGAGGATATGGGGGTTGCTCATGAATTGAGCAGACCCATCAGGGAATCGCTGGAGTAGTCACGCCCCATCTCCACGATGATGGTGTCGCTCAACTCCAATTCACCCTGAGCCAGATGAGGCAGAAGCTGTTCGGCGATCTGTTGCACGATCAACATACCTGCACGGTTGGGATCCGCCTCCGGCAACACCCCGATATCCCGCTGCAACTCCTCCAGATAGCGGGCAAAGACGGTGACCTGATCCTGCTCATTCAAAGCCTGAAACTCCGTGCTGAAGTCGAGATGCAACTCACGCCCCGGCTGAGCCGGGTCATCCAATACACCGATTTTGAGAGGACCTTCGATCAACATTCTGAAACTCCTTAGGGCCTGTTATTAACCCGGCAACGAAATACATCTGAAAATGGCGACATGGTATAACGGGAGCATTCACCGTAAAAGGCTAAGCCTTGCATACACTTAGGGAACCTCTGATCAGTTCATGAATCGCTGTGTGGCGGCTGAAATGCTCCGGCTCTGCGTTGAAAAACTTCGCCATAGCCAGCTATTACGTGCGCTTTTCGCCTTGATCCGGAGTATTTCATCTCACCACACCCTCGATCCAGAATTAATCAGAGGTTCCTTAGAAAATACCCGGCAATTTCGTAAACAAAAGCCCTGTCAAACGCAACCCATAATGTGCGAATATCCGCTGGTGGAACGCCGTCGTCGGGCCGTAATTTTTACTGTGCAACATTGACGCATCCATATTCCAGGGAAGGCAGTGTCATCCATAGGTCGCCTCGGATTGAACCGGGAAACAACGATCACTGTAGTACAGAGGTGAGATATGAAGAACTGTAAACTCTGCCGATTCAGCAAGCTCTGCAACGATCTGCCAGCGATCTGTATTCTGATCCAGTACGTCGCCGTCGGG
>JBNKOL010000069.1:0-22406 GCA_050294655.1 Sedimenticolaceae bacterium | reverse complement strand
CGATTGAGCTTACTTCGTATTCCGTAGATTCGGATCATATTTTTTCTCTTTTGCGTGTAACGCCCGAAACACCGGGCAAATTGGAGCGGAATTTACAATCCGAGTTAATTTTACCTTGTATAGTTTAATTTGAGCACTGATAGCCGATCCCTGCCACACTGTAGAGAGGGATAAAATGAAGCTTGTTATAAGCTCTCTTGAACATTTCCTCCGACATTATGCCATCACAGATCTTTGTCACCGGACCGGTCATGGCAGCAAGAAATCCATCATTGAACTGGATGCGAATTTCCCCACCAGGCATACGAGCCAGAATATCCTGTTCGCAAAGTTCACGCAATGGCGGTCAGAGTTAATATACGCAGACCCCATCCGGGTCGCGTGCCATCTTTCTACTTCTATCCATGATTTTTTCAATAACTTTTTAAGGCGTCCATGTTCAAGCCCGATCTCTCTTGAAATTTCACGCCGAGCAAAAGTACACTAATGGAGCGCAGGTTATTGCGCGTCATTTTTAGCGACGTGTTAAGTGACAAATCAGTTACACTTGTCATAATATTTCTCAAAAACACTGTCTTTAGACATCCAGAATTCTTCAACCCACACCTTCGTCTCAGAATCATCGGTAAGGTTGTATATGTCTTTCATACCGTAGCTCTCATAGTCGCCGACCAGCGTGTCCCCTTCACGTGGATCTTTGCCTCCATACCATTCAAGAAGCGTATATCCCATATTCGTTTCAACAATGTAGTAACCACAAACAGATTTGCAGTGGACGACAACACCTTTTGCTGCATTAGCTATTGATGGGAGCAGTAGCGACGAAAACAATAAGATCAAAGCGAATCGTTTTGACATACTGACTTCTCCATTCACCTAGCCAGTAATTATCTCGCTGGCACCAATGTCGTGATATACAGCGTGCGTAACAATTCTGATTAAGATTAATATCAGGCTGGAGTTCCTTAAAGAGAGCATCCTGCCTCGTTTTTTTTAAATTCCTTACTTATGCTTGAGCTTAGCAGACTATTTGGCTTGCAACAGAATCTGCTTATAGTGAAAACTGGCGTAAGCTCTGAGTGTATGTGTCATGTAAGCATCAGATCAAGTATGAACAACAAATAACTTGGGTTATGCGGTTTTTGTCAATTCCGCTTTAATCGGATTCAGCGCGACCTCCTCGGTACTGAACGGTTTCCTAGCAAAGGTAGCAAAGGGGTCAGAGCCCTTGAGCAAAGGGGTGAGCAAAGGGGTCAGAGCCCTTTAATCGAGACCCTCACCCTTTGGCTTTACAGGCCTTCCCCTCCGCGCCTGCCCTACTTTGCAGTTTAGCTTGGCCTCGATCTTCTGCCTGAAATAGTCGTTGCCCAATGGCGTACCTGTCTGCCAGGCGCATCGGATCGTCTCCAGCATTCCTTTCTCCAGTTGCGACTTAAACAGCGCTTTGCAAGCGTCCAGACAAGCTGTGGGGGTTGTTCCGAGCATTTTGTATATCGAGTGCGGCGTTATCAATTTACCTTCCTTACCCTGGCCATTGCAGCGGCAACTCGACCAGCGGTATTGCCCTGGTGATCGCACCATCTCAGCACGAACAGGGTTCAACTCGATATAGCGCATGCAGGTCAGCAGATATTCATCGTCGTTGATCAGGCTGGCCTTATAGCGCCCTTCCCACAAGGAGCCGCTGGTGCCATAGGTGTGATTGATGTAAGGAACATAGTGCCTACCCACATACTGCATCATCCGCGTGATTCCCGCCTTAACCTGCGGGCTGGCCAGAATGTGGATATGGTTGGTCTTCAGGACGTAGGCGTGGATTGCAACGCCATAACGCTTCGCTCCCTCTTGCAACCATCGAAGATAGGCGAAATAGTCGTCGTCTTCAAAGAGCACCGGCTCGCGGCCATGACCACGCTGGACCACGTGAATGGGAACGTCAGGTAGAAAAAATCTAGGCTTTCTGGGCATGTCCTTGCCTCTGTTAAGCGATAAAGAGGCAAGTTACCATAGAGCGAAACTCACTTAAATGGCCCCTTTAACTTCAATTACCCCCTTAATTGATAGAAATGCTGTTGTGGCTGTCAACCGGGTAAAGTGTGAGCGGCCGAAGTGAAAGGTTGCCTTTGGATGTCGCAATAATATGTCGATGAGCCACGGGTTTCGCTGCGGCAAGCCGCACCCTACGTGATAGGTCAACCCGCCTGGAGTCGGATAAGAGTCGAATGCCACTTATTAAGCGATATGATGGTGGGGCAGGGCCCCCACCCTACACTCCGGAGCACAGGCAGGGTGGGGCTTGCCACACCGAATGAGCCAAAAGCAAAAGAGACGCCATATGAAAACCAAAGCCATACGCATCCATGAATACGGCGGCCCGGAACGGATGCGCTGGGAGGAGATCGAACTACCCCCACCGGGTCCGGGTGAAGTGCAGATCCGTCACCGGGCGGTCGGTCTGAACTACATCGATGTCTACCACCGTAGCGGCATCTACCCCACACCCGACCTACCCTGCACCCTGGGCATGGAAGCCGCCGGCATCGTCGAGGCGGTCGGCCCCGAGGTCACCGGCTTCGCACCCGGCGATCGTGTCGCTTACGCGACCCCGCCCCTGGGAGCCTATGCCGAGGCACGCAACCTGGCGGCCGGTCGCCTGGTCCAGCTGCCGGACGGCATCGACTTCGACCACGCCGCCGCCATGATGCTGCAGGGCATGACAGCCGAATATCTGTTGCGTCGGACCTATCCGGTTCAGGCCGGAGAGACCGTACTGTTTCATGCCGCAGCGGGCGGCGTCGGCCTGATCTTCTGCCAGTGGGCGAAGCAGTTGGGCGCTACAGTCATCGGCACTGTCGGTAGCGAGGAGAAAGCGAAGATAGCGCGTACCCATGGCTGCGATCACGCTATCCTCTATCGGGAGGAGAGTGTGGTCGATAGAGTGAAGCAGCTCACCAGTGGCCGAGGTGTACAGGTAGTCTACGATGGTGTGGGCAAGGACACCTGGGAAACCTCCCTCGATTGCTTGGCGCCACGCGGCATGATGGTCAGCTTCGGCAACGCCTCGGGCAAGGTGCCGCCGGTGGAGCTGGGCGAGTTGACCTCGCGCGGTTCACTCTACCTGACCCGCCCGACTCTGATGACCTACACCGCAGAGACCGGCGAGATGCGCGACAGTGCCGCGGCCCTGTTCGCACGGGTGCTTGCCGGCGATATCCGTATCGAGGTCAACCAGCGTTTCGCCCTGGCCGAGGCGGCCGACGCCCATCGGGCGCTGGAGGCTAGGGAGACGACCGGCTCGACCGTCCTGACTGTCTGAAGCGGGATCGTCTCTCTCAATTTATTCGGGTTGGACAGAAATACAAAAAATCAAAACGATCACAAAAAATTTCCTGATTACCCATATTACTCAGCCAAAGGATCATTCGCTCACAACAGTTTTCGTTGAGGAATTCGCTGCGCTCACGAGCTTTATATCCCCCCTCTCCCTGGCCCTCTCCCCTTGCGGGGGAGGGCCAGGGAGAGGGGGTGAAAAACAGCCTGCTCAAAGCGCAACTCAACACGCAAAACCATTCAGGCCAATACGCCGTATGGCTGATTATGGTGGGTAATCAAGAATAATTTTCAAGTCGAAGGAAGAAAGCGTTTACATCGCCGTAATGATCTTGGTTTATACTGGTTGCATCCGTCTATGGAAGACCTTCCTGCTGGACCGAAAGCCGTCTGGATGACAATTGCCGATCTATTACCGTGGCCTCCGTACACTTCTCCACCCTGCTCATCGAACCTCCGGGGATCGATTCACAACTGCTCAAGGTCATGTTGGCGCCGGAGAAGTTTCGGGTCACGGCCATTGAGTGCGGTGCGGAGGCCTGGAACCTGATCCAGGAAACCGATCCCCCGGACCTGATTGTCATAGACATCGATCTACCGACCAAAGGCGCAATCCGCATAGATGCCAGCCAGCTGCTCCAACTCATCTGCCACAAGCCCAACTGGCGGGATATCCCTAAGATCATATTCACCATAAATCCCAACACCGAGACACTGCAGAAACTCCCCAAAAAACAGACCGGGGTGGTAATCGCCAAACCCTATGATCCAAGAAGGTTCATGCAGGAGGTCTATCGTGCACTCACCCATCGATTGGAACACCATATCCGGGAGATCAACCAGGAACACATACAGTTGACAGGCATGCTTCGCGGATTGAGAGCAATGGCTGATGGAATTGATGACAGCTCCGCACTACACCAAAAAGTCACGGATGTTGCCAGATTTATCGAACACCATTTTGCCCTGGAAGAGCAGTTTATGCTCCAACATGCCTACCGGGAGCTGGAGCATCATTGCCAGCAACACGACAGGATGTCGCGCAGAGCAAGTTCACTGGCACAGGATATTCAATCGGGGCAGATCAAACACACCGTCAGTGATTTCGACACGTTTCAGCAGGAGATACTCAAGGATATAGCGCTCGACAAGGACTACATCACCTTTCTGCGTGAGATCCGCAACGAGGTGTCGAATCATTAACCCGGCAACCCCAGGCCAAGGTGGCCATAAGCTCAGGGCGGTGGCGCATGAGGCGACCGGCATGGCCATCCCGAGCGTCTGAAACCCGATCCTCAATCTCAGTTTTTAATCCAGACGTATCACGCGGCTTAAACCCCTTGATGCCGGTCGACTGAATCCCGACAATGTTCGGTTTGCGTCACTAACGACAACTCCCCATGGCCGATAACACGATCCGTATCAAAGGTGCGAAACAGAATAACCTCAAGAACCTCGATCTGACGCTGCCACTCGGCGAACTGATCGTTGTCACCGGCGTCTCCGGTTCCGGCAAGTCCTCGCTCGCCTTCGACACCGTCTACGCGGAAGGCCAGCGTCGCTACGTGGAGACCTTCTCGCCCTACGCCCGCCAGTTTCTCGACCGCATGGACCGGCCGCAGGTGGAGCGCATCGACGGCATCCCGCCGAGCATCGCCATCGACCAGACCAATCCGGTGCGCACCTCCCGTTCCACCGTGGGCACCATGACCGAGCTGAACGATCACCTGAAGCTACTGTTTGCCCGCGCCGCCAAGCTCTACTGCCACGGCTGCGGCCGTCCGGTGGAGCGCGACACCCCGGCCGGTATCTACAGGCAACTGATACAGCAGGTCGGTGACGCATCGCCTCGCCTGGTTGTCACCTTTGCCATCAAGGTGCCACACAACTTCAGCAACGATGAAATCAGACAGGTGCTGGAGCAGCAGGGTTACACCCGCATCCACAGCGAACAAGGCAATCGCATCGAGGTGGTGCAGGACCGGGTCCGCCTCAATGCCGAGAACCGAGACCGCCTGACCGAAGCGCTGGAGACAGCCCTGGAGAAGGGCCATGGCAAGTGCCTGGTCTACCCGCTGGACGAAAACCGGGAAGCCGGCGAAGCATGGAAATTTTCCAGCGGTTTGCACTGCGCCCACTGCGACATCCACTACCGGGAACCCCAGCCCAACCTCTTCTCCTTCAACTCGGCACTCGGCGCCTGCGAAAGTTGCCGTGGCTTTGGCCGCACCATCGGTATCGACTGGAATCTGGTGATTCCCGACGACTCCCTCTCCCTCAGCGAAGGCGCCATCAAGCCGTTCCGCAGCGGCTACTCCATGGAGTGTCAGGAGGACCTGATGCGCTATGGTCGCAAGCGCAAGATGGATCTCGACACGCCGTGGAAGGCGCTGGACGAGGAGACCAGGCGTTGGGTCATCGACGGCGATGGCGCCTGGGACGGCAAGCGCTGGTACGGGGTGCAGGAGTATTTCGACTTTCTCGAGAGCAAGGCCTACAAGATGCACATCCGCGTCATGCTCTCCAAGTATCGCAGCTACGACGCCTGTCCCGCCTGTCACGGCGCACGACTGAAGAACGAGGCCCTCGACTTCCGCCTCGGCAGCAAAGCCGAGGCCGACGCGGTGCTCGACCCGGCGCTGCGTTTCCGCCACGACGGCATTGGCATGCCCGACGAGGTCTTGCGCCAACTGCCCGGCATCAGCATTCACGATCTGATGCAACTGCCTTTGGAGCGGGTGCACCACTTCTTCAAAAAACTCTTTGCTAAAAAGAGAAAGCGCAGCAACGAATTCGACCTGCTGCTGGACGAGATCCGCTCGCGCCTCGGCTACCTGCTCGACGTCGGTCTGGGTTATCTCACCCTGGACCGCCAGTCACGCACCCTCTCCGGCGGCGAGGTGCAGCGCATTAATCTCACCACCGCGCTCGGCACCTCGCTGGTGAATACGCTCTTCGTGCTCGATGAGCCGAGCATCGGGCTCCACCCCCGCGACATCGATCGCATCAACGGCGTGCTGGCACGCCTGCGCGATGCCGGGAACTCACTACTGGTGGTGGAGCACGACCCGCAGATCATGCGCGCCGCCAACCGCATCCTTGACATCGGCCCCGGTCCCGGCGAACGCGGTGGCGAGGTGGTCTTCTACGGCACACCGAAACAGCTGCTGCGCGATAAACAGTCGCTCACCGCCAAATACCTCAAGGGTGAGCTGACCGTTGCGGAACAGCCCGCAAGTTACCCCCCCTCTGCCCACGCGGGAGAGGGGGAAAGCATAACCATCCTCGGCGCCGCTGAGCACAACCTGAAAAACATCGATGTGCGCATCCCGCTCAATCGCCTGGTCACCCTCACCGGCGTCTCCGGTTCCGGCAAGTCGACCCTGGTGCAGGAGATCCTCTTCAACGCCGTCGCAAAACTCAAAGGCAGCCCGGAGGAGATTCCCGGCGCGCACAAGACCATTAAAGGCCACGAAAAGATCGACGGCGTCGTCATGCTCGACCAGGCGCCGATCGGGAAATCCTCCCGCTCCAACCCGGTGAGCTACGTCGGCGCCTGGGATGCGATCCGCAAGCAGTTCGCCAGCAGCAAGCTGGCGAAGGAGCGCGGTTACACACCCGGCACCTTCAGCTTCAATGCGGGTAACGGACGCTGCCCCACCTGCAACGGCTCCGGTTTCGAACATGTAGAGATGCAGTTTCTCTCCGATGTCTATCTGCGCTGCCCCGACTGCAATGGCAAACGCTACAGAAACCAGGTGCTGGAAGTGAAGCTGCGCGGCAAATCGGTGGCCGACGTTCTGCAGTTCACCGTCACCGAGGCGCTGGCTTTCTTCAATGGCGAACGCGAAATCCGTAAAGTCTTGGAACCGCTACAGGCGGTAGGCCTCGCCTACCTGCGCCTGGGCCAACCGGTGCCGACCCTCTCCGGCGGTGAGGCGCAACGACTCAAGCTGGCAGGCTACCTTGCAAAAACCGGCAAGAAAAAGAAGACCGGCGACAGACTGCTGTTTCTGCTCGACGAGCCGACCACCGGACTCCACTTCGCCGACATCGCCGTGTTGCTCAAAGCATTGCGCCGTCTGCTGCTGAAAGGCCACTCGCTACTGGTGATCGAGCACAACCTCGATGTCATTGCCGCCAGCGACTGGCTCATCGACCTCGGACCCGAAGGGGGTGACGCTGGCGGTGAACTGATCTGCGAGGGCACACCGGAGGAAGTCAGCACGCACAAGCGCAGCCATACCGGCAGGGCACTGCGCGACCATAAAACAGCGCTCTCCAAGTCAGGTCGGGTTAGCGAAAGCGTAAGCCGACAATCCACCCGCAATACGGGCACAAACGCCATCGAGATCATCCACGCCCGCGAACACAATCTGAAGAACGTCTCCTTGGAGATCCCTCGAGAAAAATTCACCGTGATTACCGGCGTCTCCGGTTCAGGCAAATCGACCATTGCCTTCGATATCCTGTTCAACGAGGGACAACGCCGCTATCTGGAATCCCTCAACGCCTATGCGCGCCAGTTCGTGCAACCCGCCTCGCGCCCGGATGTGGATGCGGTGTTCGGTATCCCACCCACCGTCGCCATCGAACAGCGCACCAGCCGCGGCGGCCACAAGAGCACCGTCGGTACCCTGACTGAAATCCACCACTTCCTGCGCCTGTTGTTCGTCAAGCTCGGCATCCAGTACTGCCCCGAATGCCAGGTACCCATCGAGCCCCAGTCACGAGACGCCATCCTCGCCCACCTGCTGCAAGACTACCGCAGCAAGAGGGTCGCGCTGCTGGCGCCGCTCGTCGTCAACCGCAAGGGCATCTACAAGGAACTGGCCCAGTGGGCCAACCGTAAGGGCCACCCGATCCTGCGCGTCGATGGCGAACCGCTCGCTACCGACCACTGGCCGCAACTCGACCGTTACCAGGAACACAACATCGACCTGCCGGTTGGCGAGCTTGTGGTCAAACCGGAACAGGAAGCCGAACTGCGCGAACTGCTCGACCTGGCGCTGGACCACGGCAAGGGCACCGTACGTGTGGCGCTGGTCAAGCGCGGTGGCGATTGGGGCGAGGAGCAACACTTCTCCACCCACCGCTCATGCCCCGATTGCGGGCGCGGATTCGAGGAGCCGGACCCGCGCCTCTTCTCCTACAACTCCAAACACGGCTGGTGTCCAAGCTGCTACGGCACCGGCACCACCCTGCCCGGCTTCGACGGGGAGCAGAGCGGTGAGGAAGGCGTCTGGCTGGAAACCGAACAGGAACCCGAAACTTGCCCGACCTGCGCGGGCGCGCGTCTCAACGATGAAGCACTGGCGGTCTACTTCCACGACTGGAACATTGCCGACTACACCACCACGCCGGTGGACGAGGCGATAGCCATCTTCAAGGCATTGGAGCTCAATGCCCGCGAACAGGCCATCGGTCGCGACGTCATCAGCGAGATCATCTCGCGTCTGGCGTTTCTCAAAGAGGTTGGCCTCGGCTACCTTACCCTCGACCGTGCCGCCCCCACCCTCTCCGGCGGTGAGGCGCAGCGAATCAGGCTGGCGGCGCAGCTCGGTTCCAACCTGCGTGGCGTCTGCTACATCCTCGACGAACCGACCATCGGCTTGCACCCACGCGACAACAGCCTGCTGCTCAAGACACTGAAAAAGCTCGAGGGCAAGGGTAACACCATCGTGGTGGTGGAGCACGACGAGGAGACCATCCGCAGCGCCGAACATGTGATCGATATCGGCCCCGGCGCCGGAGTACACGGCGGCTGCGTGGTCCATGCCGGTACGGTCAGGCAACTGGAGAAGAATCAGCAATCGTTGACAGGCCAGTTCCTCGCCAAGCCATTGAAGCATCCGCTATTCGTGCCGCGTCCGACACAAGCGCAACAGACCCTGACGATCAAAGGCGCCAGCCTCAATAACCTCAAACAGATAGATATCACCATCCCACTGCAACGGCTGGTCTGCGTCAGCGGCGTCTCCGGTTCCGGCAAGTCGACCCTGGTACGCGAGGTGATGGTCAAGAGCCTGAAGCAGCTGATTGCCCGCGGCAGGAAACAAGGCCGCATCGCCAACGAGCACTACCACGGCTGCGACAAGCTCGATGGCTGGCAAGCGATCCAGCGCGTGCTGGAGGTGGACCAGACGCCGATCGGCAAAACCCCCCGCTCCTGCCCCGCCACCTACATCGGCTTCTGGAACGATATCCGCAAACTCTACGCCCAGACCGAGGATGCGCGCATCCACGGCTGGAGCGCCGGGCGCTTCTCCTTCAACACCCAGGGCGGCCGCTGCGAAGCCTGCCAGGGCCAAGGCATGACCCGTGTGGAGATGAGCTTCCTGCCCGATGTGAAGACCCTGTGCGAATCCTGCAACGGCGCCCGCTTCAACCCGGAAACCCTGGCCGTGAAGTACCGTGGCGAATCCATTGGTGACGTGCTTGCCATGAGCGTCGACGAAGCAGCAGCGTTCTTCGAACACCACCCCAACATCCACCACGCCCTGCAGCTTCTGCAGGACGTGGGACTCGGTTACCTTACGCTCGGCCAGCAGAGTCCCACACTCTCGGGCGGAGAGGCGCAGCGTATCAAGCTGGTGACCGAACTTTCCAAGGCCAAACCCAATGCCAGAACCTTTACGCCCTCTCTATATGTACTCGACGAACCCACTGTCGGACTCCACATGGCCGATGTGGAGAAACTGATCCATGTTCTGCACCGCCTGGTAGAGGCCGGACATTCCACCGTCATCATTGAGCACAACCTCGATGTTATCGCCGAGGCCGACTGGTGCATCGATATGGGCCCCGAGGGGGGGGATGCGGGGGGCGAGGTGGTTGCTGAAGGTACATCGGAGAAGCTGATCAAGACGTGGAAACGATCGGCGACCGGCAAAGCGTTGAGGGACTTCCTGAAATGATCAGTGGGCATCTCATCCGAATGGCGAAACGACTCCGTTGGATATCGATACCGGCAGTAAAGAGCGACAGGTTTCGGTGCGGCAAGCCGCGCCCTACATTTCGATTGCCGGTAGAGTACGGCTGAAGGCACCACATCGGCCAGGGGCCGGACATACTCCGCCATTCTCTCTTCACCGCAACAAGAGGGGGAAACCGGTGATTGAACTCGACATCTCAACGGGCCTGACTGGCGTCATTCAGCCTATCAGACCACTACAGCCCTTTCTGGAATTTTTATCGCCGCTAGAAATGTCAAAAGCTACATGGTAAATAGGGACCATGTACACACGAATCGCAATTATTAACCTGGTAACATCCTGCTGATCAGGCTGTAGGAAGAGGCCATACCCCATCTCTCTCATTGACAGCCTGCGACACCTTTAGCGTGAGAATGAACGCGACATCAAATAATTTTTCAAGGATATTTCTGCTTAGCCACATGCGGGCCTACACCAGCTTGGCCGGACACATCCTGGGATCCAATCCTGCGATCAACGGCTATTATGAGATGCATATTAGCTATGATGATGCTTCGGCCTATGAGAGACAGATTCGTGATTTCAAAGCGATCGAATCAATTAAGGAAAACAGTTGCTATATCTTTGACAAGTTACTGCACAACAACTACAAACCGCCCGAAACCACACTTGACAACACACCTTTAAAGATCCTGGTTTCTCTACGTGAACCTATCTCTACGATTTCCAGTATCGTCGACCTCTTCACACAAAAACAGAGTGAGGAGTTGTACGCAAATCCCAAACAGGCAACCGAATACTATATCGAAAGACTCGAGGGTTTAGCCAACTTTTGCCGTACTACCGTTCATGACTACTACTATTTTGACGCCATGTTGTTTAAAACCGAACCAAGCATACTACTCTCCGTCCTTTCAAAATGGTTGCAACTGGCTACTCCCTTAAGTGAGAAGTATCAATGCTTCAGCCAAACCGGCGTAGCCCGGAAGGGTGATACGTCAAATGCCATCAAGTCAGGAACAATCGACAGGACAACCATCACTCACAATATCCCCCCTGTTCCTGGAAAGCTCCTGCAAAGGGCGCAAACCGTCTATTTGAATTGCCGCAGGGAGATAATTGAAAATTCCGCGGATTCTGTAGTCATTTAGAGTCGATACTCAACGGCGTTGCCTGACCAAATGATCCCAGACATCACGTTCAGAACGGTAGGACATAAGCGCTTCGACAATCTGCCGTTTGCGCTCCGCGCGATACTCCGAAGATTGAATCTGCCGCCATGCCAGCGACTTGTCACCGAAATTTGTTTGAATATTGTTGATAAAGTCCTTTACTCTCTGCAATGCTTCAGCCAAATCCGCTTTGTCCAGCCACCAGTGCCCCTGATTGAACACCAGTTCGTCAAGCTGTTGGCATGTACTGAGTATATCCTGGTGTTTCGACTGATATAGCTCGAGCAGATCCCGCTCTTTTTGCTGGATAACCTCAAGGATCGTCTGCTTTGCAAATGGAAGGTTAACATCCGACACTTTCACCAAAGCTTCAGTAGTGAACAGCATTAGGTCACCAAAGAACTGGCGCTCAAACTCATTCGACAGATCGATGCGATGCCGCCCTGTCCCCTGCGCCAACTCAACACCCGGGCGGTAATCATTGGATAAGCCACTGCCCGAGGTACGCTGATGCATATGCGGCATGTTTATGGACAGAAACCGCTGATCTATTTCCGCAGATATCAGTCGCCCCGCAGTCGGCCCCGACATACGCAAGCGAAGGTTACCAAAGGGAATTATGTACTTTAGCCCCTCCCTATTAACAACATAGTTTCCAGGATAAACAGTACGCGCAGGGGTGGTTTCAAAAAAGCCGTTACGGTAACTGAAGTAGGTTCTTCGCGTTAAGTGCTCACCAAAAAAGAACCCATTCAACCTGTGACTGAAATCATGCAAACAGGCGATATGATCATGCTCGCCTTGCAGACGGCAGCGGTAGGGGTAGATATCGATTTCACTACGATAACCAAAGAGATTTGCCATGTCATGATATGCCGCATCTCCTGGCGCCTGCTCTGGAAGCGCATGAAAACTACAGCTTTCACGCCCCCCCATAGCCGCAAGGGAGGAGAAAAATGCGTTGACATCATGCAGATAATTCACACTCATCACCGATGGTGATACCGGAGGATCACCCACCAGTTTGCCAGTCACCACCAAAGCATCCGTCGTGCGAAATATTCTATCGATTATATGGAAATAGCTAAGCGCATTGACTATTCGATCGCCACTTTTCACCATCAGATTGACATTAAATGATTGATCGCTGTCAACCATGTAGTACAGGGTTTTCCTCTCACTTGTACTCAGCTGCATGCACTTTAGGTAGCTAAGATTGCGATTAGCCGCCTGTCCCTTTAGATAGAATTTTTCCCTGGGCAGGTCAGTCAGAATATTAACCAGACGCTCACGCTGCCATGCCGGCAGACTTTGCAAAAGTTCGTACTGTTCGTCCTGCCCAAAATGAATGACTTGCAGGCCTTTTCGACAGTACTCATCAACCAACTCCATATGGCGTTTGATGTTTTCTTGATCTCGGCTATCTTCAGCGACAACCACTTTGATCAGCTGATAGCGGCCTGACGCCTTTCCCCCATAACCATATCTTTCACACTGTTGGTATATGCTTTCAAGACACGTTTTTAGATGTGCGGGACGATCCGCTACCGGAATACTAAGAATGAAGGTATGTCGATCATCCCCAATTTCCTCAATCAAAGCCTCCCGTTCCAGGTGCAGTGACTGATAACAGTCCAGCAAACCGTCAAAGTCTGATAGACCCCCCCACATGGCTTGCTCCAATAACGGGAGACAACGCTCATACAGGACAATCAAGTCGGCGACTGACTCGCTTTCAACTTCCCCGGAAAGTTCTATCAGTCCTGGAACACTGTTTTTATAGTTCGCTATGCAATCCTGCAGACTTGTAATGTTAAACATCGCCATCCATCTCTAACGCCGCGATGAATAATTCGGATAGGCATCCCGATCGACCAGAACCTCAATCAATTTTATGTCCCGGCGATAGTCCAACGCGGTCAACTTGTCTGAAATATCGCGCGTGCTCTCGACTCGCACATACTCAATACCAAAAGAGCGCGCCAAAACCGCATAGTCAGGATTGATAAAATCACAATCTTTTAATCGTCCGTTGTAGTGCTGATGCTGATTTTTCCGAATCAGCCCCATGGTACTGTTGTTGAACAACACAATGTTCAGTGGAATTTTGTAGTTAACCGCAGTCATGATCTCCATTGCGCACATCTGGAATCCACCGTCACCGAGCATGGCAAACATCGGTTTTTTCACTGCACAGGCCGCACCGATAGCAGCCGGTACGGCATGCCCGAGCGAGGAGACTCCTGTATTGGGATAGTAGCGGCTATTACCGGAAACCCGATAGAAGTTCTGGGCGAAAACGATATTGTCATCAAACATCACCATGCCATCAGGGAACTGTTGTTCGAGCCAGCGATACAGAGCTTTAACATGATCGAACTGATGATTAAAGATGGCGCCATCTTCTTCTGTGATATCTTTTTTTGCCTTCTCGATGAAGGCGCCGATATCAGGTGGCGCCTTTTCTGAAAGCTGACCTTCCGTAATGGCAGCATCCAGCATTTTCAGATAGCAAGCCACGTCTGCCTCCACGACCAAATCCGCCCTGAAAACCTTCTCCAACTGCAGCGAATCATTGTCTACCTGGATTAACTTTTTCCCAGCCAGTAGCTTACTGTCCCAGACATAGCTTGTGCGCTCATTGAAACCTGCGCCCAGTATCAGCACCAAGTCGGCTTGCTGTTCTAAATATCGCATCGCGTAGCCAGCCGACGTCACACCCAGACTACCCAGGGATAAGGCTGAATTCTCATCGATTGAACCCTTCCCCTTAAGGCTACTGGCGACTGGAATATTGAGCCTCTCACTGATATGGCTGAGCGTTGTCTGCGCACCTGCAAGAATACAGCCGTATCCAGCGATTATCAGTGGCCGTTCCGCCTGTCGAATCAGATCTAAACTCCGCTCAATGAAGTGATGCGAAACTATTTGCGCATATTCGATACGGGCGAAGGCCACCTGCTCGAGGAGGCTCTCATCCACCAACTCGTTCTGCACATTGTAGGGAATACTAAGCACCACGGGCCCAGGTGTCCCGGTCAGAAGATATTTGGCCGCCTGATTTAACACACTCGCCAGGTAATCGGTACGTTCAATCAGCTTATGGTAACGGGAGATACCGGCAAAGAGCACCACTTGGTCAACACTGCCTCCCTCTCCTGAACTCTCCTGCAACCCGCCCTTGCCAAAGATGTGGGTGGGCGCTTCGCCGGTGATTGCAATTACAGGTAAATTGTCGCTATAGGCACTGGCTATACCTGTAACCAGATTTGTTGCACCGGGCCCAGCCGTGGTGATACAGGCGCCGACCTGGCCCGTTACCCGCGCGTAGCCACCAGCCATAAATGCAGCAGCCTGCTCATGTTTCACCAGTACTGAGGAGATGAAAGAGTCGAAGAGGCCATCGTAAACCGGCAGGATATGAGAGCCCGGGATTCCGAAAATGGTCTTGACACCCAACTTTTCCAGAAATCGAACAAGGATTTGGCTAACCGGGACTTTCATGATTAACGACTATCAAATTTGCAACGGGAGGACGAAAATAAAAACTATTAGCCTATAAAACATTCTGTTAGGTATGATTTACGGTCAAGTAAAGGATATATTAAGGTTGCGCGATAATGAATCAAAAAATTACAGCCATATTACTGGACTATGGCGGAGTCATCGCCGAGGAGGGCTTTCAAAACGGGCTGAGGGCAATCTCAAGCGAGCAGGGCCTGGATGGCGATGCAACCCTACAGGTTGCCAAGTACGCCGTCTATGACTCGGGTTTTATTCTTGGGCAAGGCACAGAGGCGGATTTCTGGCAATCCATGCGGGACGGAGCCGGGCTACAGGGCAGCGATGCCGAGCTCAATCAGCGGGTCCTTGAGGGATTTATCCTGCGTCCATGGATGATTCAGTTGGTGCAGGAGTTACGCGCAAAAGGCTACCTCACTGCCATCCTCAGCGACCAGTCTCACTGGCTTGACTGGCTCGAGCAACGGGATCATTTTTTTCAATATTTTGATCATGTCTTCAATAGCTATCACCTGGGAAAGGGCAAACGGGATCCCACTCTGTTCGACGACATAGCCACAAACCTTTCGCTCCAACCCAATGAAATTCTGTTTGTCGATGATATGCAGAGCAATGTCACCCGAGCACAGGCTGCCGGTTGGAGGACAATTCGTTTTCTCAACAAGTCAGACTTCCTCAAGCAGATAGAGAGTATTCTTGTTGCGCCACACTGATCACATGAAGACGCATTATCGACTCTGGTTTCGCTCACGCCTGGATAGCGGCAATCAACTTTAAATTCATTGGAGCACCGGCGGATACAGCCCCTATTACAACACAGTAAAAAATTCAAACCCGGAACCAAGGACCACATACTGACCGGTTGTTTAAGCCGCTCCTCTGGCGCCTCTTTGGGTTATGGCTCATTGGCCACTCACTCTTTTCATCCAACAGCCGGTGTTTCAACGACAAAGGACGATTCGCCAACGACACCGCTGCCGGCATATCCGGGACAAACAGCACAGACTAAAGCAAAAACGACAAAAACGGACGCCATTATATCGATGGCTATACCATTGAATTAACCTACGACAATGACAACAAACTGAAGACTGTATTTGGTATCCACCCCTACAGCAACACCAAAATCATACTTGGAGGCGGCTCCTATGATTGACAATGAAAGTCAAACAACAAATCAGGAAAACACCTCTTCCACTATTGATAAAATCAAAAACCTTTCAATCAGCATCGCTGGTTGGTTTGGGTTTGGCATCGGCCTTCCTGCCGTTTAGCTTTATCGACGGTTTAAGCCTGCGCTGGTGGATTATGCAGCCCATAGCGATGGGTGCATTTTTTATTCTTTACCGTCAAACAAACCAGAACCAAGCCAACGACTACGAAAAGCGGATTTGCAAACATGGGTATGGCTGCTTGCGGCACTGTTTGTTGTTCGGGATATTGGCTTGGCCAGTCTGCTTGTGGGATAGCCTTTTTCGCTTAGAATAACTTTCAGACCCAGAAGTCATCGGACCGGGCGCCGACGCCGACAAATGCGTACTTACTCAGAAACAGCCGCATGGCTTGTTCGAACTCTGCGTTATCTCCGAGTGCGTCGATCACCCAGACGCGAGTAGTGGCTAGATCATAGGACACCGTATCGAATCTGTCCGTGACCGGAAAGACACACATGCGGGAAGTACGCGCAACACCCAGGGTATACAACACCCGCACCTCATTACCACTGAGATAGACGATTGTGAAACCGGCGTTGAGAATGGCCTACTCCAGGTCCGGGTAGTCGGCATACGCGCTTCGTTCCAAGCCGAGCAAGTCACCCAATCACCGAAATAATGCCAGGCGCAGACATCATCGCTGTTACCGGCGATACAGTGCCTGCCGGCTGCAACGGAGAGCGCCAACCCTTCCTCACCGCCTTACTGCCGGCCGTCAGTTAAGGATAAATCAATGGCAAAGGCCGGCTTCCCTGCCGGCCAGAAAAGACGAATCACAACAAGCTGACGATGACCATACGCGAGGTGATAACGCCACTCTGGTCTACATAGTCGCCTGTGGCCAGCACCCCCTTCACCAAGCCGCCACTCTGTATGCGCCCTGCCAGATCGGTGGCAAAGGCGGTGAAGCTGGTGTGCAGCTGCAGGCTCTCGCCCTCCCTGATCCAGAAGCAGCCGTCATCGTCGGTCCGGGGCACGATCGTCGGCGCCACGCCCAAGCCGGCCAGATCGATGGCAACCCCCGCACGGCTGAGATGGTGGAAGCCGCCCGCCTCACCCAGGTCCAGACTCAAGCCATCGGCGGCGACAGCGCTGAAGGCATTGGCGCTGCCCTCGCCGTAGCCGACCCGCATCACTGCCGGCACCTCGGTCAGGTCGACCACCGTCTGGGCCGCAAAATCCATGGGGGCCGTACCGAAGGGTGTGACGAAACCGCCGACCTTCAGGGGGGCTCCATCCATGACACTGGTGAGATCGAGGGTCGCCGTATCCACTTCGTAGTAATCCGGGTCGGCATCCTCCGCCGCCGTGGCGCCAGTACCGCTAAAATCGAACAGGGAGAGAGATCTACGGTCGATCGACTGCAGATCGACCACCAGGGGTTCCGCTATTTCGGGGATGGTCACCACACCTACCCGGGTGCCGCGCAGGACGGTGAGCTGCATGCGCACCTGCTCCGCCGTCAGGTTGCCGGCAGATTGATCCAGGGTACCGAAAGCGCTGATCCTCTGTCCGACGGAGATCTCATCCGTGGTATGGGCAGTGTCCGAAAGCTGCTTGGTGACCCGGGTCTGGTCGTTCAACTGCACGCTCAGAGTATCGCGAAAGACAACCGAACCATCACTGCGAATCAGGCTCGCACCGCGCACCGTCAGCTCGTTGCCGCTGCGGGCAACCACATTACCCCGCACCACATCAAGCTCCCCACCGGGGACACTGGAACCGGCATAGACTTCCCGCGCCTCAAAACGTCGCGGGTTGAAGCGCAGATCGCCCAAGACTACGGTGGCGGTGAATGCGGGCATGGCGTCAAGCGCCTGCAGACCGGCACTGCCCGTGTAGGCCACGCCGTCGATCTCATAGAGTGTCTGCTCATGACTGTTGACCGTCAGGGCACCGAACCGCCGATCGTCGAGAAAACGGTGGCGAAAGGGCCGTATGATCACGTCAAACTGATCCTGAGCCTGATCCACGCCGGCCAGGGGCCCGCGCAGACGATGTAGCTTGGGTTGCGCCATCTCCACATCGGCCAGCAGCACCGGCTGCACGGTAAGCAAGGGATCACCGCCGCTCAAGTCCACCAGGTTGGATGTATTGAGATCGAAATCGAGGGTCAGATTGGCCGGCACCCCCGGTACGATCAACAGGGACTGGCGACCCTCGAGCCTCACCGTCAGGGTGATCTCGCCCAGGGGATCGCCCGCTTCATCCCGGATATTGGCAGTTGGCACCTGCACCGTCTCGCCCGCGCTGTTCTCAACCCATATCTCCGCATTGCTGTAGTCCACACGCATCTGCGCCTCGACGTAGAACCCCTCCGGTACCGTCGCGGCGGTGAGGAATTCGGTCATGTCGGTGTACTGGGCGAAATCGAGCCGTGTATTCAAGGGCAGGGTCTCCACCACTGCGCCGTTCGCTTTGGTCAGAGTAAGCGACAGTACGTCCACCGTGTAGGAGTGGAACTCCCCCTCGGCATCGGTCAAACCGATCACTACCTCACCGCTGTCGGCGGTGGGATCGGTGCCGCCACCACCGCAGCCAGCCAGCAGAGAGAGTGAGAACAGCCCCAGCAGGAGCCAGAAGCGGCCACGACCCAGCGACCTTAGACTTTGCACAAATTTCATGATGCGTTTCCTCGTTGGATGAATTCCATGACGCGAAATCTTTTCGCGATCTATGGGGATTAACGGGGCAAACGGGATTCGGTTGACCGCAGGCGGATATTTCTCAAGCAGCCAGGGCAACGGAGAGAGACATGGGAACTACCAAAGGTAATCCAGGCCCATGCCGAGAAACAGAATCGTGTCCTCATCGTAGTCCACGTGCTGCACCCCGCCCTGTATGCGCAACATCCAGGCCGGCGTGAGTTCGTAGGCGCCATGCAGGGCGCCCAGATCCAATCTGCTCCCATCCACCGCCGAGGTGGCGCTGACCCATTCGAAGCCTATCTCTCCATGGGGGAGATAGCGGGTCACATCGGTGGAGACGAGGTGTGAATTGAGCCCGCTGACGAGTTCCAGGGTCTCCAGGGGAAAGATGAACAAGGCGCGGAAATCCTCCGCCAGGCGGGAGAGATCCTTGGAGTAGCCGTAGTGAAAATAGGTGGCATCAAACGCCCAGCCATCCAGCCCGTAGTAAACCAGGCGGCAACCAACATCCTTACCGTCCACATCGACCTGAGGCAGGATGTGGTGGAGTATGGGCCGGGTGAAGAGACGGATATCCCGCTGTTGAGGCATCAAACTGAAGGAGAAAGTCTGCGCGTTGAAGGTAAGACCAAGCCGCAGGGTGTCAATCGTCAGCTCACCATCGCTGCCCCAGGTCTCGTAGGTGAGATCCATGCCGAATGCCGCCAGCGGATCGGTGGCGACCCCAATTGAGCGGGTGTCGGTTTCCAACTCCGCCGTATCGGAGACGACGCTGCTCTCCCCGTAGACCAGATTGAACTGCAACTGCATGGGACCGGCCAGGCTGGCGCTGAACTGGTGGTTCCAACCATCCGCGTTGTCCGCCCCATAGTCGAAACTGAGCATCGATTGGGGCAGTGGTGGAGGCAGCTCCCAGGATAGCTCCCCATATACAGGGCCGACGACCAGCAACAAAGGGGACAGGGCCCAGGTACGCGCGATGGCCGCCATCGGCGCTAATGTCGCAACCGGTTAAGCAGACGGCTACGCTGCTGCGGCGTGAGCCTGCGCAGGGTTTTCATGCGGTTGAGGGCCCGCAGTCGCTCCTGTGGGGTCATCTGCTGCCAGCGTTTACGCAGTGCCTGACGCTGCGCCGACGACAGCTTTTGATAGCGCTGGTATCGCTGCAGGATCTGCTGGCGCTGTTCCGGGGGGAGGGCGAGAAACTCCTGAAATCGCTGGCGTATCAGCTCCCGCTCTTGGGGTTTGAGCTGCCGCCACTGCTGGAAACGCCGCCGGACACGATCACGCTCCTCCTGGCTCATCCCCTGCCAACGCTCCAGTCCCGCCAGCAGACGCTGCCGGCGCTCCTGCGGCAGGCTCTCCCACTCCTCGGCGAGCGGTGCCAGGGTCTGCTGCTGTTCAGCGCTCAGATCCGCCCAGGCGGGGGCATCGCCCCAGGCCTGGACAAACCAACCTGCCAACATCACCGCCAATAGCCACCGTCTAATCATCACCAGTCACCTTTGTCTCCGCCTGAGTCTGCGATTGCTCAACCAGCAACAGGGGATCGAACCATTCACCTTCCGGTGTTTCAAAGCCACCGAGAAACTCCAGCAGTTCCATACTGGGCTGCTCCTCCGCCGCTGTTGCGGGCTCATCGGCATGCAGTGGGCTACCACCCAGGAGCATCAACAGCAGCAGCCCCTCAGCCCTTGTCCTGTTCATCCGCCACCCAGAGATAGAAGTCGAGCTCACGGTAGAAATCCAGATCCTCTGTCGTACCCAGCAGTTCCATGTCATCGAGCAGTTGCACGGCCTGGAGCCCCTGCTGGGGTGTCTGCAGGTTCGGGATCAAAAACAGCAACAGCAGCAATAGCCCGCCGGCCAGCCAGGCAAGCTGCGCGCCCCGCCCGGCGACCAGAACATCACCCAGACGCCAGTGGCTGTCACGGCTAGCCGCCTCCACCGCGCGACGCCTTGCGGCGCCGAGCCGCGCCAGGGTCAACTCGTCGATCCGCTCGCTGCTCTCATCGAGCTGCTGCTTGACGCGGGAGAGAAACTCCCCCTCGTCCGGTTTCTCGGTCATGGCCAATAACCCTCCAGTTTCTCTCTCAGACAGTGCACCGCCCGTGAATAGTGTGTCTTCACACTACCCTGTGAGCATCCCATGGCAGCCGCCGTCTGCTCCACGTTCAGCCCCTCCCACAGGCGCAGCATAAAGGCCTGCTGCTGACGCAGGGGGAGCTCGCCTATAGCCCTTTCCAATTGCTGCATGGCCTCGCCATCCTGCAGCTGTGCATCCGGTTCGCGGACGAGAGGATCGGCTATCCCGCTCAGCGGGTCGCTTTGTTCAACGGCCGTCTCGCCCACGCCGATGAACTGATACCAGCGTCCACGCACCCGGCTGCGTCGGTGCCAGTCGGTGACGGCATTCTGCAGGATGCGATGGAACAACGGCCCCCAGTCCGTCTCTGCCCGAGCCGAGTAGCGGCTGGCGAATCGCATCATCGCCTCCTGCACGATATCGAGCGCCTCATCCTGGTTGCCGGTGGAGATGCTGGCCATGCGCAGCGCCCGGCGCTCCACACCCGAGAGAAAACGATCCAATGTCCGATTGATCTCCAGCCTCACTCCTCCCGAAGCCAATGCCCTCGTCTGCGCCACCGTCTCACAAGCCATCGTCAAGTCCCTGCGTCGCAGCTGCCCGGTGCGTATATCCTCAACATTTCCGAACGGATTCTACCGGCATCGGCGCGATAGAACAGGCGGGTAAGGGCAACGTGTTTGTGGAATGGGACCTTGTTCATCACTTGTGTCTTATCCCATGCTTGCGACCGAATCGGGGCTTACGGACCCTTTTTGGATCCCTTACTCCTGTGTAACGCATGGGCGGGGTTTCGGTTGACATACGCGGGACCGAAAGGGGCAAATAGAGGCATCAGCTACAGACCGGACGATTTCGACTCCCCCTGCAAATCGGTTACATTTAAGGAGAGGCTGAAGTTTAGAATAAACACAGGGGCAACCTCTCGAATCACCGCCCCCGGAAAAAGTTCGGTCAGAACCGTTGCCGAGAGGGTTCTTCCGCAAAACCGCGGCGTTGGAGATACGGTAATGACAGCTGTCGACGATTTCGACACCGGCTCTCAAGCGCTTAATCGTGGTACGCCCCCAACTATTCGCTTCACCAGGCAGAGCTGATCCGGCTGCCTTCATATGAATAACATCGATGCTTGTCCAAAGGCATTGAAATCACACAAGTAGTCAGTTATTCATGGGTGCCGAATGATCAAGATGTTTAAAGACTGGAACGTATTGCACCCCACGAATTGCCTGAGCTTCTGATACGCCTCGCAAAAAACCAGACGACCGAACCGGCTCTGATTGGACGAGATCTCAGATTATCCACATCTCCGGATAACTGGCTCAAGGAACTTCAGGCCCATGTTGTGTTTCAACTTATCGGCACTCGGTGCCGAGTTACCCCGCGAATTGTTTCGACTCGACCGACTGCAATTTCTCACAATGTAGTCACTCAACCCGCATGACGCTGATGCCGTTGCGATCGCCGAGCACCTGGTGCGGCTTGTCGCACCGTGACCC
>JBNKOL010000068.1:0-8539 GCA_050294655.1 Sedimenticolaceae bacterium | reverse complement strand
TTTTTGATGGTCCTTTTCATCCCATTTTGGTTGATATTTCGAAGAGCTGGACTAGGCGCTTGGTGGAGCTTAGCAGTATTTATTCCACATATCGGGCCTATTGCCTGTTTATTGCTTTTAGCCGCTTCAGACTGGAAGCTTAATCAAAAGGATTAAAAGAAATGGAAACGAATGAACTTGGGATATGGGGCGTTATTTGGATTTCAATTGTTGTATTACTTATCGCGGGTATTATTGGTGCAATGGGCAGCTCAGTTGCCAAGAAAGCCGGCTTTTCCGGGTGGTACGGATTACTGGTATTAATCCCCTTAGTAAACGTTATCGCGTTGTATGTCTTTGCCTTTATTCGGTGGCCCGCAATAAAAAGTAAATAGAAATCTAAGGAGTAATACCACTTTGAAACCGACTTTAACCCGCACATGGCTTTAGCATGGATAATAAAACAGGCGACATAACTTATGATTTTCACGGCACACACTCAACCAAATGTCGGAGGCAAACATGTCTCAAAGATGCACATTAATATCTTTCATTAACGCCCCAGATCCTGAAGGAATAACTCCCGTCTACTATTTAGGCAGGGATGGACAACTCCATCACATACAATCTCCCGCAGTTGCAATTAAATGGTTTGGCGCAGATTGGATCAGTCAAATTCGCTGGTGCGGAGATTCACAACGGAGAATACTCCCTACCTTTAAAGGTGACTTTGCACGCTTGCGCGGCTGCCCAATAACTGACGCCACTACTGCACTACCCTGAATACGAAGTGACTCAAAGAATGCTAAGCTAGAGCAGCCCATTGCTTCTTGCTCATCTTAAATGGAGTTTCAGTATGAGAGGAACTTTTATAGCACTACTTTTCGCTGTTAGCGCCTCGCATGCTGAAGAGTCATGCGCGCCGCATGAAATAGGGCTAACAGACAACTCCCCCTTAATCGAAAAGCTCTACTACACAGGTACATGCAATTACAGAAACCAAGTAAAGCCGGGACACCCATGATTATCACAAGCCAGAGATGCCAAAAAGCATGAAACGATCCACAGGCTATTTCGCTACACTCTTCTGGATTTTTTGCGTCTGTGTGCACCTCTCGCTTCTCGCCCTTAGCACCTTGACGCCGATCTTGAATGACACCCCGCTTGAAGGATTCGGCGCCACCGTAGTAGCCATCCCTTATCTTTTGCAGCTACTGGGATTACCGACTCTGGCACATGGCGGCTTGATCGACGGTGGCTTTCCTACACCTAATCTTTTTGGCTGGCTTCTATCAATTGCTACCTGGGCTGGTTTTTACTGGCTGCTCGCTATTGGCATCAAAAACCTGATTAGTCGTTTAGGAAAAACCACATAAAGAGGACGAAGTGATTAAATCTTACGCAGTTGTAAATTAAAGAGGTCTAAACCCTTATTCGATTTCTCAATAACCCAATTTTCACCAAGGCCGCCCAATGCAAATCCATCAATTCATTTCGATCCTTACACTTCTGGCTATTTCCACAGCCAGCGCCACTACAATAGAAACTGCCGATGGAAACACATACGACGTCCAAGCCGGCGCACCTCTTTCTCCGTATACGGCATTACTCTCTAGCCAGGAAGCCCCTGATCGTCCCGGTCCAAATGCATTTGAGTTCCGAGAACTAAGATACCAGACAAAAATCCCCCTGACGCAGATGGAGAGGGTCCGAGCAGAGGCAATAGACGTCTTTGATCGCTATCATGAGGCTATCGGCAAGGACTACCATGAGGAAGTTCGTGAAGCCATAAAGGAACAGCGCCTTATCAGCATGTTTATATTGGTTGGAACCGGCCCAACGAAAACCAAGGTCAGAGGCGTAAAAAATGGTGAGACATTCGAGCAGCGAGTTACACCCCACTACTACATTGCGGTGTTCAATCCCGCCGGCCGACAATTCAGCCCTATGACCTACCAGGCCACCGAGTATTGGATCGAAAAGGATGCTAAATCTTTAGCACTGCCATTCTTCCGAGAAGAGATGAGTCCAGACGGGTTGAACCCTTACCTGGATGAAATTCTTGGTGTCCGAGATAGCGACAATTGGATTGCCTTCTCAATTTCAGATATGAGAAAGGAGCATGTCGACTTGTGGATGCATGTTCTAAACACAGGAACGTTAGTTCGCCGGGAACTCATTAAGGGAGCAATCAGGACCGATCTACGACACCAAGACACAATCCAGAGTTATTCCGTACATCCCAGCGATGGAAATTCCATTATCTGCTTCAATACAACTGCTGGTATGGTCGAATATGACGCAAAGGCCAATACCCTTAGCACACCCAAGCATAGTGATACGAGCCATTCAAAGTGCCCTTAGTTCAGAAAATGGAGCGGAGGGATTAAACTTTCATGCAGTTGCCAGTTTACAAGACCACAACACCTTTCGACATATTCAGTCGACCTAACATTCTCGGCTGCACCAACAATGGACAATATCGTTACATTCTTCAAACTACTCTTTTTCTTAAAGACCACCTTAATTACCGCAACACCTGTGAATATCGGGAATGAGTGGATATCTATTGTCCCTAATGAAGCATTAGAAGCAATCACTGGTGGCGCCGCATTACATATTGATGTAACAAAGCACATTGAACCCTTGGAATTTGACGCGGCCAACAAGGCATTCCCCAAAGGTAGCGTTCATGCGAAACTCATACTACGGAATGGCAATGAGTTGCTATTAACAAACACTGGCAATTCTTTTGGTAAAGACACAGCCATGCTTATTGTTGCTTGCGAATCACTGATACCAGCAGACACAGAATTCATTGAAGTCAGGATAAAAAGCTCAGTCCCCATCGAATCAGCCATGATCTACTGGAAAAATGGCAAGCACTAGCGCAGCCTAAGTTAGGGAGTAACAATGAAACGGAAATGGCTTTTAATAGCAGTTGTGAGTCTATGCATTGTTGGTGCCGCCCTTATTATTTACACCTTTTTAGCATCACTCTCTCCACCCGCTTCAGCAAAAGCCAAAAAAACAGTGATTGACCCACACTCACTGCGCCCAGGAGAAGTAAAGCGATTTAAAGCAAACGGCATGCCCCTAATAGTTGTTCGCCCCAATAAGGAAATGCTATCTGATCTTAATTACTTAAACGATCACGTCTGGAACAATCAACGCATAGGCAAACACGTTGTAGATGGCAATGTATTTTATGTGTTTTATGGGATTGGCTCAGAAGCAGGACACACATGCGGGGTTGCCCATCACAGTAAGGCCGAAACAAACCCAGGTCTTCCGATGCATGAATGGCTTGGCGGCTTCGTAGATCTGTGCAGGGATAATAACTACGATTATTCAGGCAGAGCCATACGCACAATGAAACATACTTTTATAAACAAAAATATTGAAGTGCCTAATCTGGTAGCTCCAGAAACATCACTTAAAAGTGATGGGCTTATACACATCATCGTACAACCTCGCTAACACGCAAAGGCCAGCAAACAAAAGACCCGCACCAGTATCGGGGTTTAGAGAGAAACAACTAACACCTAGCTCCCTGCCCCTTCAACCTTCTCCAAGTGATCCCTCTGATGCCCCCTCATCGCCGCCTTGTACAGCAGTGGTATGGTCAGCAGCGTCAGCACCGTTGAGAACATCAGCCCCCATACAATAGAGGTGGCCACCGGCCCCCAGATCAGGGAACTCCCGCCCAGTCCCATGGCCAGGGATGAGAGTCCCGCGATGGTGGTGAGCGAGGTGATCAGCACCGGGATTACGCGGCGGCGCGCGGCGTAGAGGGTGGCGTGCAGCAGTGACATGCCGGAGTAGAGCCGGTCATTGGCGGCGGAGATCAGCACGATAGCCGCATTCACCGCGATGCCGGCCAGCGCCACTACGCCGTAGAGACCGAACAGGCTCATGGGGTTTTGGGAAATCAGCAGCCCCAGCACCACGCCGGTAAAGGCCATGGGTATGGTGGCGATGATCATGAAGGGCTGCCAGTAGCTCTTGAACTGGGTGCCGAGGATCAGGTACATCAGGCCCAGGCCGAACAGGAACAGCACGCCGATGGAGTCGATCGCCTCGTTGATGTCGTCCAGCTCACCCGTGAAGTCGAGGTCGATATTGGGATAGTCGTCTTGCACCTTCTCCCAGGCCGCCAGCAGTTCCTTGTTTGCTTTTACCGTGTCGGTAACCTCCTCTTCGATATCGGCCTCCACGGTGATGGCGCGGCGGAAGTTGTAGTGGCGCACGTTACCGAGCCCCGGGTTGCGCTGTTGTGAAACCAGTTGCGAGAGCGGAACCTGGGTGCCATCCGGCAGCGGCATGCGGAAATCAAGCAGCGCGCCGATATTCTGCCGCTCCATCTCCGGCCCCATGATGCGCACCTCAACCTTCTCGCCACGGTCGCGGATGTCGGTAACCACCAGTCCGTTCACCAGGATCTGCAGGGCACGGCTGATCTCCAGCGGATTGAGATTGGCGCGATTGACCGCATCCACATCCAGCATCAGCACCATCTCTGAACGGCCGCGGCTGGCGTCATCTTCGATATCCTTAATGCCCTTCACTTTGGCCAGGGCCGCCTTGAGGGTGTCGGCGGCACGCCGGATCTCATCATAGTCATCACCCCTCACCTTTACGCTGATGGGCTTGGAGGTGGGCGGTCCACCCGCCATGCGCAGGAAGGAGACCTGCACCGGCCCGGGTGTGTTGATCACATCCTCGCGCATGGCGTCCATGATCTCGTCCACGCTGCGCATGCCGTTGGTCTTCGGGTTGAGACCCACCATCACCTGGCCGTAGAACTCACCCAGCCGCGGCGCGGTCTCGGTAAACATCTGGCCGCCGTAGCTGATCATGGCGCGCGCCTCGCCCTCTTTCAGGTGACGGCGCACCTTGTTCTCGATCTCCACTGCCTTGGCCAGGGAGTCTTTAACCGGGGTGCCCGGCGGCATCTCCACATTGACGTAGAAGATGCGCAACGGGTCAGAGGCGAAGAAGTCCATCTTCACCAGCCCGGCGGCGATGATGCCGAAGGTGGAGAGAAACAACAGCACGATCAGCGTCAGGGTCAGGCCCGTGCGCCGCATTACTTTTATCAGCAGGCGTACATAGTTGATCTGAATCCAGTGAGTAAGACGCTCGCGCATGATCTGGCTCTTTTTGCGCGAGCGGAAGTTGACCTTGGCCACCACCACATGGGCCGGCAGCATCCAGAACGCCTCCACCAGGGAGATGGCCAGCGCGATGGTGACCACCATGGGGATCACCATCATGTAGTCGCCGAGGATGCCCGGCAGCAGCATCAGGGGCAGGAAGGCGGCCATGGTGGTCATGACCGCGGCGAACACGGGCTGGGCCACTTCGCGCAGGGACTCTATGGACGCGGTCATGGCGTCCATACCCTGGCGCAATCGGTAGTAGATGGACTCCACTACCACCACCGCATCGTCCACCAGCATACCGAGCACGATTACCACGCCGAGCAGGACGGTGACGTTCAGGGTTTCGCCTATGACGCTCAATACCCAGAAGGTGCCGGTGAGGATGAAGGGGATACCGATGGCGGTGAGCAGTGCGATACGCGAGCCGAGGAACAGCCATACCACCACCAGCACCAGCGACAGACCGATGACCGCGTTGTTCTGCATAATGCTGATGGACTCGCGGGTCATGATGGTCTGGTCGTCGATCAGCACCAGATCCACGCCGGTCTCGGTGCGGTACTGGTTACGTTCGTCGATGTACGCCTTTACCTCTTCCACCAGCTCCAGCATGTTGGCATCAGCCTTCTTCATGATGCCGAGCAGTGCCGCCGGACGGCCTTCGTAGGCGGTGACCATGGTTGCCTTCTCACGGCCACGCTGCACCTTGGCGATGTCGTTGAGGGTTACCTCCCCCGCCGCGCCGATCACCGGCCGGGAGCCGAGGAAGCTGGGATCGGAATCACTGCCCACCAGCCGCACCAGCCAGTTCTGGTCGCCCAGTTGCGCGGTGCCCGCGGCGATATCCTGGAAGAAGGCCTGCACCGTATCGGCCACCTGGCCCGGGCTGATGTCATAACGCTCCAGCGCCTTGGGGTCTACCACCACCTGCAACTCGGGGGAGGATGCGCCCACCACGTCCACACGGTCCACCTTGCGGAAGCGCTCCAGATCCTTCTCCACGTGGCGCGCCTGCAGGCGCAGGTTCTCGTCATCGGCGTGTCCCACCACCGCCAGGCTGGCCGAGGGGAAGGCGTTGGAACTGGTGACTTCAACGATCAGGGAGTCGTTGGCGGATTCCGGCAGTTCGTCTTCGGCATTCTCGATCTCGCGGCGCAGGTCCACTACCCGCTTGTCGAAGGTGCGCTCGTCGATATCGTTGAACCGGATCAGCATGCTGGAGACCGATTCTCGACTGTTGGAGGAGATGAACTTGATGTCCGACACGCCGCGAATGGCGTCCTCCAGCGGATCGGTGATCTTCTTCTCCACGTCCAGCGCCGAGGCGCCCGGCAGCACGGTGGTGACCACGATCCAGTTGAAGTTCATGGTGGGGTCCTGCTGACGCGGCAGCATCATGTAGGAGAGCGAACCGATCATCAGCACCAGCACGAAGGCGAGGTTCGCCAGCACATGATTGTGGAGTAGCTTCTGCAGCATGCGGCTATTCCTGCTCCATGAGCTTTACCGGTTCGCCATCGGTCACCACCTCGCGGCCATCCACGATCATTCGGGTGTCATCCGGCAGATCCACCAGGCAGGGTTGCCCCTCCACCGCTTCGGGCAGGGGATGAAAACGGGCCTTGTCACCGTCCAGCAGGAACAGTCCCAGCGCTTTGCCCCGGCGCACCAGCATATCGGCGCCGATCTGTCGGCGGCTGTCGCGCCAGCGCATACGGCCATGGGCGCCGATCACCGCATCGCCATCGGTAAAACGCAGCCGTACGGTGCGGGTGCGGGTGGCGCCTTCCACCAGCGGCAGCACGGTGCGGGGTTGGAGCTTGTAGTCTTTGCCGCTGTAGCGGAAGCGGTGCTCGACACCGCCGGTCATGGACTCCACCTCCTGTTCGGTAAGCTGGGCGCTCACTTCGGCCCCGTCCAGCTGCACCAGTTCCAGCAGCGGCGTACCCGGGCTGGCGTAGCTGCCCTCGGAGATCAGACGCTGGCGCACCACGGCGCGGAAGGGCGAGACGACGGTGCAGCGCTGCACCTGATTATTGGCCTGCTTCACCGCGTCACGCTGACTGCGCAGCATGGCGGCCGATACCCGGCGCTCCTTGTCGCGCTGGTCGAGCAGTTCCGCGCTGATGCTGTTTTTCTCGCGCAGCTCCTTGGCGCGCGCCAGTTGGGTCTGGGCGAGATCAAGTTCAGCCTGGCGCTGGGAGAGCGTGGCCTGCTGTGCCGCCAGACGGGATTGGTAGTCACGACAGTCGAGGCTCAGGAGCAGCGTGCCGGGCTCTACCTGATCGCCCACCTTGACGGCGATCTTCTGCACGGCGCCGCTGATCTCGGCGGCCAGGGTAGGTTCGTTCAGGGCCACCGCCTGGGCCGGCGCACTGTGCACCACCTCCTGCAGCAGCTCACCCAGAGGTTTGGCGGTGACGATAGGCTGCGGCTGGGATTGGGCCAGGGCCAGCGCCGGAAACAGGCAGAGCAGCGTGATTATTCGGTACATGCGGCGATCTCCTGTTCCCACTCTTTTGGCAGTTGCTGGTGCGTGGCCAGTAACTCCTCGCGCCTCTCTCTTAACAGATCGAGCTTGGCCTGGGTTACCGCCCTGCCATGCGAAATGGTATAGCGCATGCCTGCCGGGTAGCGGCAGTTCCCGTCGATCTCTTTAAGATAGGCCAGTTTCTGTTCGTAGGTGCGCTCCACCTCATCCAGCTTCTCCGCCAGCGCCTCGGTGGGCAGCAGATGGGCGAAAAACATCAGCACCATGAATTCGGAGCGCACATGCTCCGCGGGCGAAGCATCGATCAGGGTCTGCACAAACGCCTCGCGCCCCTGCTCGGTGACCTCAAACAGCTTCCGGTCCGGGTGTTTCTCCCCCGGCTCCACCCGGCAGGTAACCAACTCCCCCTCCTGCAACTGCTTGAGGGCGGGATAGATGGAGCCGTAGCTGGCGCTGTGGAAGTGGCTGAAGGCCGCCTCGAACAACTTTTTGATGTCGTAGCCTGTGCCCGGCTGCAGGCAGAGCGTACCGAGGCAGAGATCTTTTACATTCATGGACATGGGGGCACCAATCGGATAATACTATCGGGCTAGTATATATCGGCCTGATATATTATGCCATCTTGGTTGCCACAGAGGCATAGAGAACACAGAGGCGCTTATATTGGGTGTAATCTGTGTGTTGGAGCGGCGCGACGAGCCGCGATGAACGTTTTGCGAAGTCCTGGCGCGGCCCAGCGGTCCGCAACTGCGCTGGAACCGTGCCGTGACAGTTTATGTAGGGTGGGGCCCTGCCCCACCGCTATTGACCCCTATCTTTCTGGTGGGGCAAGGCCCCACCCTACAACTGGGAACACGGAGTGAAAAATAGGGCAATCTATGTAGGAGCGGCGCTACGAGCCGCG
>JBNKOL010000067.1:0-39008 GCA_050294655.1 Sedimenticolaceae bacterium | reverse complement strand
CCGGTGTCGGATTCGCTTTCGGGGTTGTCGTGCTCGCCTTTCGGCCTCGAGACGCTTGCTGAAAGCGTCCAGATTCCAGGTGCTGGGATCTATGTCATCCTTGAATGGATCATCCATGAGTACTGCGTCCGTTCGTACTTTTGAAGGGTTTGGAGTCTAGGGAGATGCTGGTGTTGTTGTCAACCTGGAAAGGTGAGTTCGCTGCGCTCTCGGGTTTTATACCCCCCCTCTCCCTGGCCCTCTCCCGCAGGGGGAGAGGGGATGCAGGGATCAGGAACGGATGTAGGCGGATGGCATGTTTGTATAACCTGACTGGAAGCTACCCTTGTTCTCGCATAGAACCTCCCCTCTCCCTTTGCGGGAGAGGGTCAGGGAGAGGGGGTGATAAAACAGCCTGCGCAAAGCGCAACTCAACACGCAAAACGATTCGGGCTACTACGCAATTCCCGCCGCTAACGCCGCATGGCTGATCATGTCAGGTAAGCAAGAAGCGTTATTCGCCCCTCACTCCGTCGAATCCGCAGGCGAAACGATGACGCGGGTCGCGACATCCGTCCTGCCTCGTCTCAGCTCGTCGAAATGGGCATGATCGCAGGCGGCCATCACCCAGGCGGGAATGTCGAGTCGCCGCAGATAGTCACCCAGTCGGTTATCGACCACCGCGCTCTGCGTCAACTCCTCGATGGAGCGACTCGGGCTGTCGAGGGAGAGGGACTTCACCAGCAACAGCTGCTCGGCGCCAATCCGGCCGCCGAGCCAGGCGGCCAGGGAATCGGATGTCACCTCCCAGCTGTGCGCGATAGCGGGTTCGGCCATGACCATGGCCGTGGGCATCCAGACCGGTGTCTCGCCACGGGCCAACACCGCTTGCAACTGTTGAATTGACGTCGCGCTCGCCAAGCCCGGCTGCAGGCCGCATAGCATGGCGCCGTACTGCTCCATGGCGAGCAGCGCCATGTGGTGGGCGGTCGAGTCATCGAAGCCGCACTGTTGCTGTGCCTGTCGCACCTGATCGGCGAAAGGACCGCCGCCGGGGACGATGACCAGCGAACGGGTATTCGCCAACAGGCGCAGCCAGTCGCGCAGGTGATCGGAACAGGCCAGGCTACCGCCCAGCTTGACTACCCACATCGCTCTCTATTCATCTGCTCCATACGTTGCAGCAGATCCAGCAGAGCGGCGGCCTTGTGGTAGGTCTCCCGGTACTCAGCCTCGGGGTCGGAATCGGCCACGATACCGCCGCCCGCCCAGAGGCGGGTAATGCCATCGGCATGCACCATGGTGCGTATCGCGATGTTGGTGTCCATGTCGCCGTTGAAACCGATGTAACCGATGGAACCGCAGTAGATGCCACGGCGGTGGGGTTCGAGCTCCTCGATTATCTCCATCGAGCGCAGCTTCGGCGCCCCGGTGATCGATCCGCCGGGGAAGCAGGCTCGCAGCAGGGAGAGCGCATCCTGATCCGGCGACAGCGTGCCGCACACTTTGCTGACAAGGTGGTGAACCCGGGCATAACTCTCCAGTTTGAACAGCTCCGGTACCTCCACGCTGCCGGGAGTGCATACCTTGCCCAGATCGTTGCGCAACAGATCGACGATCATGACATTCTCCGCCTGATCCTTGCGGCTGTTCTGCAGCATCTCGGCCAGCATCAGATCCTCGATCGGATCCGCGCCCCGCGGTGCCGTACCCTTGATCGGCTTGGTCTCCACCCGACCGTCACGCACCTGCAGGAAGCGCTCCGGCGAGGTACTCAGCACCTTACAGTGCGGTGTGTTCAGATAGGCGGAGAAAGGCGCGCCGTTGAGTTGGCGCAGGGCTCTGTAGGCCTGCCAGGTATCCCCCTCGGCGGCAACGGAGAAGCGCTGCGCGAAGTTGACCTGATAGCAGTCGCCATCCTGGATATAGCGCTTGATTCGCTCAATCGATGCCAGATACTCCGCATGGCTCATGTTGGAACAGACCTCACCCAACACCCGATAGGCAGGGGCGGGCCGTGCTCTGGCGGAGCGCCGGGAGGCTCGCAACATCAGCCTGCGATAGCGCTCGAGACGGGCGGGGTTGCGTCCCACCAGCCAGCTGTGCTGCTCCTGATGATCCACCACCAGCGCCCAGTCATGGATGCCGATCGCCATCTCGGGGAGCTGCTCAACATCTTCCGCGATCGCCGGCAAATGCTCCAGGCGACGCCCCAGGTCGTAGCCGAAATAGCCGATCGCACCACCGCAGAATGGAATCTCCTCGGGACCCCGCTCGATAGGACCCAACGCCTCCCGCAACAGCTGGAACGGATCCGCGTGCGAAACCCGCTCTTCGCCGGCCTGACAGATACGGGTCGTCTCACCCCGGGTCAGCAGCAGCGAGGTGGGATTCGCCGTCAGAATATCGTAGCGCCCCTGCCGGCCAGTGGGCGGCCCGCTGTCGAGGAATGCCGCCCAAGGATGGTGAGCCATGGCCTCGAACAGCTCGGCGCTATCCTCGCGATAGGGGAAATCCTCGACTCGGCAGGTCATACTCATGCCGCCCGCTCCCTGGCCAGTCCGGCCACCGCCACCGCCGGGGCGCACTCTGCCACGCCAGTCGCGAGCTTGTGCTCCGCGCAGGAAAAGAGGGTGTCGAATCCCACATAGGCGCGGTCCAGCCGCTGGCAGATCCGCTGCACCAGGAACCGGCCCACACCCGCGCCGACGAGGGGGGCATCCGCCGGGATATCCGACCTGGAAAGCAGCCGCTCGCAGGCATCCGCCAGCTGCCGCAACTGCCGTTCGGCAAGGTAGCGGGCTATCCGCCGCCAGCCGTCCAGGTCGGTGGCATCGGCATCCAGACCCAACATCCGCGCCAGCCTGCGCGCGCTGCCCAGATCGCTCTTGTCGCCATTATCGGCGCTTGGATGCAGATCGGCCCCCACCGGCAGATCGCCGGTCAGACGATAGATATCCGCTGTGGTCGCAAAGTGTTCAGCCATCAAAGAAACCCACTCTCCCGCAAAAGGCACCCGCTGCGTCACCGCCATTAGCGGCGTGCGAACGATGCCGGTATAGATCAGTTCCTGCCTGACCAGCCGCTGGTGGTCGCTGCCGCCAAGGGCCAACACCCGATTGCCACTGAAGGGAACCAGGTCGGTGGTGGTGCTGCCCACATCGATCAGCACGCCTGCAGGCAGCCGACTGGCGCTCCAGGACGCGGTGGCCAACCAGTTGGCCGAAGCCACCTGAAGCGCACTATCCAGCGCATTGTCCGGATCGAGAAAGCCGGCCGATCCGGCATAGATTGCCAGGCTTTGCTGGGAAAAACGACGCTTCATGGTATCGACCAACGCTTTCACGCCGCTGGCGCGATCCGCAAACAGATCAGCCAGCTCACCGGTCATGGTGACCACATGCCTCGATGCGTTGCCGTCGTCACCGATGCGCTCCAATACCGAATCGATGCCTGTTTCCAGTCTGTCCAGCCCCTGCCATAGCGCGCAGGGCCATTGAATGACGGCATCGACGCAGCCATTGCCGTCGAGGCGGGCGGCCTTGATGTGAGCGCCACCGAGGTCCCATCCCATTATCGATTCACGCGGCACCGACGCACCCCAGATCCACATCCACCACCAGCGCCTTGAAGATCTGATTGGACTGGGGCAGCCTGCCGTCCAGCAGATCGAGCACCAGCGCCGCGGGATTGACACCGGTCGACTCCTTCAGGCCGACATAGGAGGTGGTGATCCTAGGATTCACCTCCAACACCTGCAGTCCGTGCTCCGTATCGATCATGTCCACGCCGACGATACCCCACAGATCCGGCATTGCATTCACCACATCCCGGCCTATTTTGTGAAACCGGGTCCTGTGCTCCAAATAGCCATTCACCACGCAGCCCAGCAGGAGGAAACCGCTATCCGTCCTGACGATCCGCTGCTGATTGATGCTTAACATGAAGGTCTTACCGTTGTACGTAAGCAGGTTGATACTGATTGGCGTGCCGTGAATAAAGGGTTGTATCACATACTCACTGTCTGTGGGGAGGGATGCGAACTGAGCGCAGAGATCGTCCCGGTCACGGCAGACCTTGATACCCTGGCAACCGACCCCATCATCCGGCTTGAGCACCCAGCTGCCCGGACGATCCGGAATGCTGTCCTCGAAACGGTAGGTCGGCACCACCGAGACGCCACTCTCACTCAGTCGTATCGCGGTCTCCAGCTTGCTTGCTGCTATCTGCACTGCCTGAGGAGGACTGTTCAGCAGCAGCTTGCCGGCTTTGATTACCTGCTCGCTGATATGTTTGAGGATGCCACCAAATTCCGGTGCGACCGGCCACACCGCATCGGCAAATGCAAAGCAATTCAGCCAAGCTTCGCGAAAGTCATCGACGCAGTGTAATAGATGGAATTTAACCGGCAGGTCAAGCGTCCCGAGACGGGCGTCGCGTGTTGCGATGATCTCGACACCGTCGACCTCCAACAGGTCCGAAAGCAATGCCTTGAGCATCATATCACCCTCTACCGCGAGGGATGACGGCAGGTCGCTGTCCAGCATCCCTCCGCCCGTAATATACTCAAATACAAAGATTCGCATCGCTAATTATCCACACTGATGAAACTCATACCCGTCATCGATCTGATGAATGCCCGCGTCGTCACGGCGAAGCGTGGCAGACGTCACGCCTATGCACCGTCCGATACCCCTTTGTGCCGTTCCAGCCGACCGCAGGAGGTACTCTCCGCACTGCTCGATCTGCATGCCTTCGATACGGTCTATTTCGCCGACCTGGACGCCATTGTCGGCAACGGTTCGAATCTCGACCTGATGGACGCACTCAGTCACGATCATCCCGAGATCACTTTTTGGGTGGACAACGGACTCAACGAGTTGGATCGGTTGTGTGGATTTGCCCGGCCGGTAATCGGTACCGAGTCTCTCTCCAGTGGTGAAAAGTTTTCTCATTTGCATGCCTCACTTGCCTCTCCCATACTCTCGCTCGACTACATCGATGGCCGCTTCAAAGGCCCCTCCGGTCTCGACCGGATGGCGGAGCTCTGGCCCCAGGATGTCATCGCCATGACCCTGTCACGGGTCGGCGCTGCAACGGGACCGGACCTGAAGTTACTACAACAGCTATCGAGTCAGCGCTCGGATCTTCGTTTATATGCGGCCGGCGGCATTCGCAATCTGCGCGATCTGGAGAGGCTGCGCGCGATTGGTGCTGCCGGTGTCCTGCTTTCGACCGCCCTGCATCAGGGCACTATCGATGGTGCGACAATAGGTCGTTTTTGTAATTCATAAGTAACTGCATATGGCTAGCGCCGGGATTTGGCGATAATTTCCAAAGCAGGCGGCTTATCCCTGATCAGATCACGCAGCTGAGACTGTCCCAGATCCTCCGCGAGGAAGTGACCCATCAGTCTGTCACTGCCCGACTGCTGAAACGCCTCCAGGCTGGGGCCGCTATAGTTACACCAGGACTGGGTGGTCTCAAACAGCTGCAACTCTACCAGCCCCGGAAGATACTCGATCAGTTGCTCCCAGATAAAAACGCACAGCATCTCGGTGCTCGAACGCCATGCCAGCTCCGGCGCGGCATAGTTCAGATTGTGATGGTCGAACCTGTCGATCACGCGTTTGGTCGCTACCCGCTTCAGGTATCCGTAATCCACAACACAGCCTGTCACCGGATCAATACGGTCCTTGACTCTGACATGCAACAGATACCTGCCGCCATGCAGGTTGGAACATTTGGCCGGATGGTCGGTGATGAAGTGGGCGGCGTCGAATACCAGCTCCTTCGATACCGTCATCTCAGGGGTCTTCTGCTCAAAACGTTCCAGGGCGCCGGGTATCTCTCTCAGCGACCCTCTCACCAGCGCCAGCAGATGTACCGTATCGGAACGGGTCAAACTGCGCAGCAGCAATCCGTCCGCATGGTCGGCCGCATCGAGCTCCTTAAAACGTATACCGTGGCGGGACGCTTCCGCCATCACCGTCTCACCGGCTGCCCGTTGCGGTAACTGCAGAAACAGGTATCCCGCCTGCAGTTCGCCGAGATGGGCGATGAGGACCGCCAGACTCAACAGAAAATCGGGGGGTGGAACCGGAGACAGATGGGCCTCGGCGCTCTGTGCCAGATAGGCGGCGGGCACCTTGAGCCGATTGACCGCCACCACCCGATGGGTGGCGTCCGCGTAACTGTACTCCTGGCGAAATTGAAAACCGTATTCCCACAGCCACTGAAGATCCCAAAGCAGCAGATCCAAGCGGCGTATCTCGCCGGAGATCAGGGCGAACTCTCCCTCCCGCTTGAGCAGTCCTCCCCACTTCAGTCCTCTCAATATTGCGCGTGCCTGTTCCGATGGGCAGGCCTCGGGCGGCGTATACGCCGCTATGTCGTCAAGCTGATTCACCTGCTCCCGATCAATCAGAAGATCCAGCGGCAAGTGGTGCCGGATGGCATACTCCTGGAGTGTCAGCGAACAACAGCGAAGCAGATGTCTGTTGTCCAGATTGGCAACTTCACTGCCGCACTCGAGACATTGCATATTCAACCTCCACGATCGACGGATAACTGACACTGGAAACTGTCAGCTGGAGAGGGACGTTGCGGCAACAGCCTTTTGCTACCGCTGGCAGAGGGCGACTTGCGCTCTTCCAGCCTCTGCCGGTGGCCTGGTCACACGCCCGGAATGGTTACCGGGCATGCATGCGGCCGACACGTCCCTGTGACGACATCATCATGAAAGCCTCAATCGTGAGCGGCGAAGGGGTGAGATGCCGAACCCTTCTGAGACACAACATCCTTGGCCAATGGCTCACCAGCGACCGCCCGTTTGATGGACTCCTTGGTAGCCTGATAGTTGTAATCCTGGATCTTGGTATCGTCCGCTGCCTCCCAGTGGATAAACACGCCGACACAGATGAAGACATCATCGGCTTCATCTGCCGGGATGGTGCCGTCTTCGACGCAATCGGCCACCGCCATGGCGACGCCGCGTTGGGCCGGGCCGAACATCTGTACCGCCTGCTTGGCGCCCTTGATGGTCACTTTGTTGAACATCATGGTGCTGGGCTTGCAGGCCAGGTTAGGGGCAACCACCGCGAGCAACGAGGTAAAACCGTCTTTGTTGTTGACCAGGCCGTTGCAGAATGCTGTTTCCACCGCCGAACCCCGAGGACCAATCAGAAGATCGATATGGGCCACTTCGTTACCGTCGCCGACCAGCGATTCTCCGACCATCGTTCTATTGATAACTGGCATTTCAGTTTCTCCTTACTTGTTATAGAAAGTTAACTACGGACTCCCGCCTCTTGCGGACGGGAATCTCGGACACGGGAAAACCCCGTCTTCTGCTCAAACGCAGGCAGCATCGACTCCAGGTATGAAATAAACAGGGTGGCGACTGTCATGTCCGCCGTGGTACCTGGATTGATGCCTTCACGCTTGAATTCGGTGTCTGCCTGGAGCAGACGTAACAGGTAGTGTTCAGGCTTGTCGGCCTGGGACAGCCCCTTGGCGAGCTCCGCCGCATGGAGACTGACTTCGAGTGCTTTGTTGAAGCCGTGTTTGCGACGTATGTGGGTATCGGGAAAACGCGCCAGCAGATTGAGATAGAGTTCTGTCATCACCCAATTCCTATGCAGCTCGCAGGCACGCAGACAGGGCAGTGCATAATCGTACAGATCCGTGAAGTCGGTGATGTATTGGCGGGCAATCTGATCGCGCTCGGAAGCATGTTGCATGACTTCGAGCAGCGGCACCCGTGCCGCATCCCGGATATCGTATTGTTCTGACGTGCCCAGCCCACCCGGAGCGGCCAACGCAATCGCTCGAAACAACCACTGGGTGTCGCTCTCGTCTGCCTGACTCAATACCCGATGCAGTCTGTCGCGCAACGGGATTTGCCTTTCGATATGTTCATCCAGCAGGGCCTGGATCAATGGCGCGCAGAGCATCAGGATGCCCAGATTGGTGTTGCAGCCCACGGCTTTGCGGGTCGCCTCAACCCCGCGGAAGATGCGTTCGCCCAAACCGATACCGGAGGTTGTCAGGGGACCGGCACTGACATCCGCACTGGTGATGAAGTCCTCCAGTGTCATCCGGTGGCCATCGGAATAGCGGTGCACGTTGCCCGGTTTCAAGGCATCCAGCTCGCGCATGCAGGCTTGTCGATAGGCGGCGGCCAGGCGCATGTTCAGACTGCCGTTCCGGTTAGGCGGAGTGGACATCAGATCACCTCCGTCAGCGCTTCGCCCCGGCAGCGGCGGAGAAAGTCCTCCACCAACAGGCGGGTGATATCGACCGGACAGACCTGCTGCAGCCCCTTCCAGGCTGGAATGCTGTTGACCTCGATGACATAGGCGCGGCCGTTTTGATCACGCAGGATATCGACACCGGCATAGGGCATTTCCAAACTCTCCGCGGCGGCTTCGGCCAGCTCCCTCAACTCCTGGTCGAGCACCGCCGGATGGCAGCGGGCGCCCTGGGCAACGTTGCTGATCCAGCCCTCTCCCCGGCGCCGCATGGCGGCAACCGCTCGACCGTTGATGACGAAGACCCGCCAATCGTGGGCATCCTTGGCGCCGGTGGAGATGAACCGCTGCAGATAGTAGACACCGTTGTAGAGCGCCTGCTCGGGCAGTTGGTCATAGTCACCAATTCGCACCAGACCATTGCCCTGAGAACCAAACAGGGGTTTCAGTACCAGTTCGTTGCCGGCCTCGAACTCACGCAGCAGGATCTTCGACAGGTCGCGCCCCTGGCTGACCACCCAGGTCGGCGGTGTGGGTATGCCGGCGCTGTGCAGGAGGAAACTGGTCATGCCCTTGTCCACGCTGCGTTCGATGGCGCGCCCGTCGTTATAGACACAGACGCCAAGATGATTGAGCGCATGCAGCATGTCGAGATAGAGCACCACCTGCTCCAGCGTGCCGCCGGGAACGCCACGTACGAAGACACCGTCAGGCAGGGTCTCGAAGCCTGGGATCGTGAGACTGTGGCCTTCTCCATCGATATGGAAACCGCACTGGGTCAGGGAGACGAACTCGCTGTCGCAGCCGTACTGCGCCATGGCCTCGCGCAGACGGGCGCCGTGCCAACCCGGATCGTCGGTGAAGATGGCGATGCGTCTGCTCATGGACCGATCCCGAACGAGGCTTCCAGCAGGTCGATATCGAGACCGCCGGCGGCGAAGCTGTTGCCGCTCTCCAGCACACTGACCATCACCCGCGCCGGACTGAAGAGCATGGGGTCGATCTTGAAGAAGTCGTAGTCGTAGGCCTTGAATATCTCACCGAAGGGACGACCGTAGTCCCGCGAGGCGCTGCTGGGCAGATCGTTACAGAGTTTCTCCGCCGCCCCATCTTCGCCGCTGACGAAGAGCTGCACCTGGCCGGCGAAGAGAATGGCATCATTGGTGCGTCCCATGGCGTTGAGAAAATCGGGCGCCGGCGGCGGCAGCGGCGCGCTGCCCATGCCGTCCCGGATCATAGCCAGATCGAACCCCAGCTCATGGCTCTTGTGCATGGCCACCTCCAGCACCCGGGCTACGATCTGCACCGTGCCGGCGAGACTGCTGGTGGGAGTCAGAATCAGGGTCAACGCCTCAAGCTCGACACCGCAATCCCGGGCGATCTTTTCGCACAGGGGCAGCGGCGGGGTGCGATCAACCTCCAGCACCAGGCAGGCCTGATCAGACTGATCGCGATAGTCCAGCTCCTTGAACAGGGGCTCTTTCACAGCCAGTGCGCGTCCCGGCCCTGATCCCAGGGCATGGAAACCTTTTTTACCCTCCTCCTTGTGCGACAGGCTCCAACCCGCATATTGGCTGCCGAGACAGGCCAGCACCGGATCCGTGGTGTGCACATGAACCGCCAGGGGCCAGCCGGCCACCGGTCCGTTGCCGCTCAGGCTGACGCTACCCAGTCCGCCCAGGCAGATTTCCGCAATGCGCCGCCCGGCTTCCAGACCGCCCGGCGCATGGATTCCCGCATCCACCACAAGACAGCCGTTTTGCAGACGCTCGACCCCGAGACGCAGACGCTCCGCGTCCGCCACCAGTGACGCAACCAGGGGTGCGGTCAAGGCGTTGATGCTGGGGCGCTTCATACGGCCACCTTGTGGGGTAAAATCTGCTGGCAGGTTCCGTCGAGCATCTGTAGCAGCGCTTCCTGACGCTGCTGCAATCCGGCCTCCACCTCATCCGTGCCGGCGCCCTGCGCAAACAGGCTGCACAGCGGCCGCCCCTCGGAGATCCTGGTCCCAGCCGCCGGCCGGTCCTTGACCCATGTCGGCCACGCCATCGTGGCGGGTATCTCGATGGTCCGAGGCGCATAGACGATCTGATGCCCATGCATCACGCTGGAGCCGACGATCGGCAGTTGCGGCAACTCGCCAAGGCAGGCCCGTACATGGTGCTTGATCCAGCCATCCGTCAGCAGGTGTTCGTAGAGCTCCAGTGTCGCTGTCGGCCTGAGATTGAGATCGAGTACGAAGAGCCCTTCATCGTTGAGAATGAAGTCGATGCTATTCACCCCCCGCAGCGACAACTCGGTGACCAGCTTGGTGACGATAAGCTCAAGCTGTAGACGCTGAGCAGCCCGCAGCGAAGCCTGTCCGATTGCACCGGTATAAAGGAAGGGCGCAGGCGCATTGGATGAACTCATCCCGAGCCTGTTGTAACCGATAGTCCGATGCCTTTCACCGTCAGCGATAAACAGCACGGACATCACCTGACCCTCGATATACCTCTGGTAGTAACAAGCGGAATCCAGCACGGAATGCGCCGGATCGAAATAGGCCACTCCCTGACCACCACAGCTACCGGCGCGCTTGATCAGCCACGTCTTTCCGAGCGCCGAGTAGGGCGGGGTAAAGAGCACCTCCGGATAGGGAATCCGCAGTCTGTTCAGCAGGGAAAAGAAGTGGCCGGGATGGCGCAATATCTCAATCACTTGCGGAGAATTGCCAAGCAACCGGTAGCGTGCCGACAGGCGCTTCAATAGCGACGGCGTCCCCTCCAGTCCCGCTCCATAGACCACGCCGCAGGGATGTTGGGGAAACAGGGAGGCCATCTCTTCGATAAGGGTCTCCTCATCCAGCTGCGTGAAGCCATGCCGTATGGGCCAGCAGTCGGCCACAGCCTGGGTGTCCTGATCGCAAAAGCCATCAAGCACCGTCACCCGGTAACCGCCGCGAAAGGCCGACTCGGCCATCGCCCGGCCACTGTTGGCCAGAATCAACAGTGAGGTAAAATCAGCTGACATAGTCACGCGCCACCTCAAACGCACTGTTGAAATCGAGATATTCGGGTTTCCCGGTCTCGTACATACGCTTCAACAGCAGATGCTGGGTCTGGTATTTCACGTTACCGACAGCCAGCGCACCGATGCCGACCGCGCCACTGGGCGAGCCGGCGATCGCCACCCCATCGTCCATTACGCCCACCCCCTCGATTCCCTCCGGTGGCACCGCGTTGACGTCGCAGGCTACCTTGAGTTTCGCGGCTGCCTGCAGATGGCTGGCGTCGAGCACCCGAACCCCCGCCTTGGCGGCGTTGAACACCACATCGGCTTGGCTCGCCAGGTCCATAACCGACGCCTCACTACTGCCGTCGGCACCCGACAGGATCGAGCCATAACGCTGGTTGCAGAGTTCCACCATGGCGTCCGCCTTGGCCTGTGACTCGTGGCTGACGATCACCGCATCGGCACCCGCCTGATGGGCCAGCATTGCCGCCGTGGAACCGACCGGACCCGTGCCACCGAAGACAATCACCCGCTTACCGCGCAGCCCCTCGCTATCGCCTTTCTTCAGCTCCCGCTCGACACAGGCGACCATCCCCGCCGCGGTGGAGAAGGCGCCGCTGGGATCGGCAAACAGTGATATCTCAAACGGCGGCACCATGGACTGTTTCGCCGCCTGCATCATCTCCATGGCCAGATGGGTGTCCCGTCCGCCGATGAAGATGCCGGTGCGTTTGACCCCCTTGGGACCGCGCGAGAAGATCGCGTCCTGAACCAGATCGCGCACCTCTTCCAGCGCCACGGTTATATAAGGCGTACAGGCCGTCCACCCCGCGTCGTATGCCATGTTCACGTCGAAGGGACTGAGATTTTTAGCTGCGGTCAGCATATGCAGCAGATAGGGTTTTTCCATCAACGAGCTCGCTTTTCCTGTGTTAGGGGCCTGGTAACACTAATCCGACAGGCTCTGCTGGGGCTATGTTTGCGTCCAGCAAGGCAGAATGAGCGAGGTGTAGTCACACGACATGAGCGAATGATAACGCCGCTGGGCGCAAACATAGCCCCAGCCCCCTCTTTCCTATCCATAGGAGGGGTTGCGCCTGAAAAAGCGCCACTCGGCGTTGCTCGTCGTTCATTTGGAGTAACCAAACCTCTCTCCTCGCGCCTTGATTGGCGCTTTTTCAGGGGCAACAGAGCCTATCGGATTCGTGTTAACAGGCCCTAGTCTTGTGGGTTGATGCAGCAGGTTCACGCGCGCACCCTTGTTGCGCGCCGCCACCTGCTGACAGCGGAATGCGCAGGAGTCGCCGAAACGTTGTTTGAGTGCACGCTCCAGCCACAACGCCTGGCTGGTATCTTCAAGTATCACGAATCCGGTCGGTCCCCAGGAACTCTGACCGACACCGCTAAAGCCCTGCCTGACGGACCACTCCAGTGCCGCGGAAATGGCCGGACTGGTGAAACGTCCTCCCTGGGCCGGGGCAAAATAGTCCCCCACCACCCGTTGTATCTCTCCGATGGCCTCTGTCACCGGCTGCAACTGCGCTTCCAGCACACCCGGCAACACCTGCATCATGACCAGCCGGCAGAGATGCGCGGCGGCATGCTCCGGAAACTCCGGCAGTTCGGAAAACGCCGCCACCTCTTTGGCCCCATGCAGCCCCTGGTCGCGCTTATCGAACAGCAGTAGTGCGCGCCACTTCTCGGGAAACGGCAGTCTGACGGCGACAGGCGGTACACCCTCCGCCTCACCCCGTCCGCAATCGAGAATGAAACCGCCCTGCTCGAATGCGCCTATGCCGATACCGGAACGGTTGCCGCGATGCAGCGTCCGCGCGATATTGGCGCTGTTGCTCTCGTTGCCATACAGCCGCTCGATCGCGCTCCCCACCGCCAACGCCAGTTGAGTACCCGATCCCAGCCCTACATGATCGGGGATGGCGTGCGTCAGTGTGAGATCGACGCCACCCTCTATACCCCGCGCATCCATGTATGACCTGGCATATCTGAGCGCCCGCACCGCATCCGGACCACTGGCGGTGATATCGCTGGACCTCTCCGCGTAGAGATGTGTCGACAAGCCATCGACGGTCAGCCCGATACTGCCAAAGCGTCTACCCAAACCGCCGTGCAGATCGAGAAAACCCAGATGCAGCCGGGCAGGCGCCTCAACCTCGACAGAGGGCTCTGCTTTAAGCGACTTGGATGGGTAGGTCATAGGTTGCCTTTAACTTTTTCATTATCAGTTCCCGTCCTGCAATTAGCATGCCTGACATCTTCAGCCCAATCGTTGTGCCTTGTGCTTTTGCACTCCCCTTTTTAATGCACCTCACTTGAACCACTGTGTCACTTGCTCTGCCCCAGCAGTTAACAGTTATCACAGGCCATCGATAGGGCAGGCAAAGAGAAACCGCGGCAGCCCGCGCTGCATGCGTTTTTTAACAGCATGATGCAGCACATCCGGTATTGCGCCGATATACGCAATTTCTGCAAAAACCAACCAACTTTGACCAGTCTGCCGCAACCACTCACCGCCCGATCGGCAAGCGGCCCAATGGACTATTCCCACCGATTTTCAACTGCTGGGCAGTCACCGCAATCCGACCATTCATGCGGTCACACTGCCCCCATCCCTGAAACGCCAACCCAGGCGTAGCGGGCCAGGTAAGACAAATCCAATAGGCCCAAGTTTAGATAGTCGATGGAAAACCAGGTATGTTAAAACCCGGCAACCAAACTGGGTACGCTCAGGGCTTCAAGCATGCCCTTGATCAAGGCGTGACTCGCAGGTCACGGCGATTCCCTTTGCCAGCATCACAACCCAGAGCAAGGGCATGCTTGAAGATCCTAACCGGCAGCGTTAAATGGCAGGCCGATGCGTGCTTGCCTATAGACGGCCTTATCAAAACTTACTGTAGACGTACTACAACGGCATTTTGATGCCTTGCTGTCGGCCGGCATACATCGGCTGTACATACTCTATTCGGCTGCCGGGTAATAGAGTGGCACGCTATCTGCTTCATCCGGTAAATCAATGCATCCGAGCATCACTCAAGGGTAGGGTCAGCAACAGCGCATGTGGGACAACGAAATAAAACAGACGACGAGTGCGGTAACCTGTCCCGGCTGTGGATTGAGTTGCGATGACTTGAAAATCGAAGTGAACGATGGACGCCTAAAGTCGCTGAAGAACGGCTGCCAACTGGCGCGCGCCCTCTTCGACGCCGATTACAACCAAGCCGACACGCACCCCAGGATCAATGGCAGGCAGGCCTCACTGGAAGAGGCACTGACCCATGGCGCAGAACTTTTGCAGAACGCGCACTCCCCTCTATTTGCCGGCCTGGCGACAGATGTCAACGGCATGCGCAGCATCCTCACATTGGCCGATCGCTGCGGCGCCAGCCTGGATCATCTCAACGGCGATGCCCTGTTCCGCAACATCCGCGTGGTGCAGGACAACGGCTGGTTCGCCACCACCTTCACCGAGGTGCGCAACCGGGCGGATCTGATTCTGCTGGTGGGCAGCCAGCACCTCGAACGCTTTCCGCGTCTGATCGAACGCATCGTGCATCCCAGGGAGAGTCTCTTCACCGGCGCTGATGAACGATCACTTGTGCTACTCGGCCCCTGGAACAGGGACAACTTACCCGATGAGATAGCACGTTTGAATCCGACCCTGATCCCACTGGAACTCGAAGCCCTGCCCGATGCGGTCGGGCTGCTGCGCGGCCTTGTCGCCGGACGGCCGGTTAGCATGGATAGTCTCGGCGGCAGCTTGGGCGACGCGCTGACGGCACTTGCAGAGAGTCTGCAGGCAGCGAAATACAGCGTCTTCTCCTGGAGCGCCGCGGAACTCGATCTGCCCCATGCCGAACTGACCATACAAGAGCTGGCGGAGCTGGTGAAAGACCTTAATGTCAAGCGTCGTAGCGCGGTTCTCCCGCTTGCCGGCAGCCAGGCAGACATCACCAGCAACCAGGTCTGCACCTGGCAGCTCGGCTATCCCATGCGCAGCCGGTTGCAGCGTGGCTATCCGGAACACGATCCGGTGCTCAACCGCTGGCAGGATCTGCTCGAACGCGGTGAGAGCGACTTGCTGCTCTGGGTCTCTTCCCTCTCGGCCCAGGCCATGCCTCCCGCCTGTGACTGCCCGAGCATTGTGCTGGGCCACGCCGGGATGGTTTTCGAGTCACAGCCCGATCTTTTTATTCCCGTTGGCGTGCCGGGTATCGACCATAAGGGACACTGGTACCGCAGCGACTCGGTCTGCCCACTGCCCCTGGGGCAGCTGAGGGAGGTGGGTCTGCCTGCGGTAAGCCAGATCGTGACCCAGCTCTACATGCGGCTGTGCTCCTCCGCCAGCGAGTCGGGAGGGTCCTCCACATGCTGATGAAACTCACCGGCGGCAAAGTCTACGATCCCGCCAACGGCATCGATGGCGAAATCAGAGACATCTACATCCGCGACGGCAGGATAGTCGACACCCCGTCCGCCAGCGAAACGATCCATCACGTCTACCCGCTGGACGGCAAGATCGTCATGGCCGGCGCCATCGACCTGCATACCCATATCGGTGGCGGCAAGGTCAACATCGCACGCACCATGCTGCCGGAGGATCAGCGCGGAAAAATCAGACGCCGCACCGAGCTGACCCGCTCCGGCGGTGGTCATGCCGCCCCCTCCACCCTGGCAGCGGGGTACCGCTATGCGGAGATGGGCTATACCAGCTGTTTCGAGCCTGCCGTGTTGCCGGTCAACGCCCGCCAAGCGCACATGGAGATGGCCGACACGCCGATGGTCGATACCGGCGGCTATGCCATGCTGGGCAACGACGACCTGTTACTGCAACTGATCGCCGAGGGGGCCGAGCAGCAGACCATCAACGACTATGTGGCCTGGACGCTGCACGCCTCCCAGTGCATCGGCATCAAGGTGGTCAATCCCGGCGGCATCAGCGCCTTTAAGTTCAACCAGCGGGAGCTGGACGTGGATGACCTGCACTCCCACTACCGGCTCAGCCCGCGCGACATCCTGCGTACCCTGACCCGCGCCCTGAGCGAATTGGGGGTACCCCACCCGCTGCATGTCCACTCGAGCAACCTGGGCGTGCCGGGCAACTATCTCTCCACCCTGGCCACCATGGACGCGGCGGAGGGGCTGCCGATCCACCTGACCCATATCCAGTTTCACAGCTACGGCACCGAGGGAGACCGCAAGTTCTCCTCCTCTGCGGCGGAGATTGCCGAAGCGGTCAACCGTCGACGCAACGTCTCCATCGACGTAGGCCAGGTGATGTTCGGCCAGACCGTCACCGTCTCCGGCGACACCATGAGGCAGTACGCCAACCACGGCCATGCCCATCCCAACAAGTGGACCTGCATGGATATCGAATGCGACGCCGGCTGCGGCGTGGTGCCCTTCCGCTACCGGGACCAGAACTTCGTCAACGCCCTGCAGTGGGCCATCGGCCTCGAGCTGTTTCTGATGGTGGACGACCCCTGGCGGGTGTTTCTCACCACCGACCATCCCAACGGTGCGCCTTTCACCAGCTATCCCCACCTGATCCGTCTGCTGATGGACCGGGGATTGCGCAACGATCTGCTGGCACAGATAAATCCCGAGGCCGCCGCCGCCAGCCGCCTCAGCAGCCTGGAGCGGGAGTATTCCCTCTACGAGATCGCCATCATGACCCGCGCCGCTCCGGCACGGATCCTGGGCATGACGGACCGGGGACATCTGGCGCCCGGCGCGCTGGCGGATATCACCGTCTACCACTCGCACGACAATCCGGAGCAGATGTTCGAGAAACCGATGTTGGTCTTCAAACAGGGCGAGGTCATCGTCGAGGAGGGCCGCATCACCCGACCCGTCGAAGGCGCCACACAGGTGGTGCGGCCGGACTACGACCCCGGCATCGAGAAGCTGATCGGCAACTGGTTCGAGCGTTATCACAGCATCGGACTGGCTAATTTCAAGATTTCCGACGATGAGATGGCAGAGGGCATCGGCAGTCCGGTCTGCGTTCACCCCTGCAAGGGGAGCAGCGCATGATTATCAACGGTACTGAAATCGAGGAGACCTTCGCCGAGGCCTTCGGCATGAGCGCCACCCGCGTCATCATCACCGCCATCAATCCGCGCTGGGCCCGCATCGCCGGCGAGACCATGACCGGTTTCGCCACCTCGGTGATCGGCTGTGGGGTGGAGGCGGGCATCGAGGCCGAAATCCCGGCCCAGGAGACACCCGACGGCCGCCCCGGCGTCAGCGTGCTGCTGTTCGGCATGTCGGGCAAGGCGTTGGCGAAACAGCTGGAAAACCGGGTCGGTCAATGCGTGCTGACCTGCCCCACCACGGCCATCTTCGCCGGCATGCAGGGGGAGAAACAGATCCCCCTGGGCAAGAATCTGCGCTTCTTCGGCGACGGCTACCAGATCGCCAAGCAGATCGACGGCACCCGCTACTGGCGCGTACCGGTGATGGACGGAGAATTCCTCTGCCAAGAGACCGTTGCACGGGTACCCGCGGTCGGCGGCGGCAACTTCCTGGTCCTCGCCGAATCCCAGCAACAGGCGCTGACCGCCTGTGAAAAGGCGATCGAAGCGATGGGGCGGCTAGCCAACGTGATCATGCCCTTTCCCGGCGGTATCGTGCGTTCCGGCTCCAAGGTCGGCTCGAAATACAAGACCCTGATGGCCTCCACCAATCAGGCTTTCTGCCCTACTCTGCGGGGGCTGGTCAAATCGAAGCTCGATGGGGAGATCGGATCGGTGATGGAGATCGTCATCAACGGCTTGAGCGAAAACGATGTCAGGCTCGCCACCCGTACCGGCATCGCGGCTGTCTGCGAGTTGGGCGCGGCGGCCGGCATCCGACGCATCTCCGCCGGCAACTATGGGGGCAAGCTGGGCCAGTTCCAATTCCACCTGCGGGAGGTGATGGCATGAGCGCCTTGACGCTTCGACTGCGGGTGACCCCCTCCCAACGCATCGACATGAGCCCCTTTACACCACAGGGGCTCGCCGGTAAAAGACGCAACGAGCTGGAACGCATCCCCCTCTGGCTGGGCAACCGCCAGGTCGATGCGGCTGAACTGTTCTCGATCAGCGGTGATGGCGGCGACGAGATTGTCATCCAGTCCGACAGCGACCGACTGGACGGCATCGGCGCCGGTATGAGCGGCGGAAGCGTGCGTATCGAGGGCAACGCCGGCGCCTACCTGGGACGCGGCATGCGGGACGGTACGATTCAGCTGGGCGGTAATGCGGGTCACGCGGCGGGCTGCGCCATGCGGGGAGGCCGTCTGCGCATCGACGGCAATGCGGGCGACTTTCTGGGCGGCGCCATTACCGGGGAGCGCCAAGGCATGCGTGGCGGCACCATTCTGGTCAAGGGTGACGCCGGAGACCGGGCGGGGGACCTGATGCGCCGCGGTACCATTCTGATCGGCGGCAACGCGGGCGACTACTGCGCCTCCCGCATGGTGGCGGGCACCATTGCCGTGTTCGGGCAGTGCGGCAGACAGACCGGACTGTCCATGCGTCGCGGCACCCTACTGCTGACCCGGGAGCCGACCTCCCTGCCGGCCACCTTCAACGACAACGGCTGGCACGAACTGGCCTTCCTGCCGCTGCTTACCCATAGTTTCCTGGGCCATGAGGGATTCCCCAGCCTACGGGAAAGAGGCGGCCGGGTACGACGCTGGCTGGGCGATCTGCGCTGCGGCGGCATGGGGGAGATCCTTACCTGGTAGAGGATCCGCCAGCAGTTTCCAAACCGTACCTTCTACAAAGCCGCAAATGGACACGGCTGAATAGAGATAGCAAAGCAGTTATACGCAGGCGGGATGGTCGGACCGCAAATCGTAGCTCGGGCGGGTTACGCTGCGCGGACCAATGTATCGTTTCCCATTTATGACACACTTTTTATGGGGTTGAGTGACAACTTGTGTCTCAAGCCCATCCCTTCGCTTATACCTTTGCGCCCTCCCCACCATGCTGAAACGGAAAACTTGAGTATTTATTAGCACCATCTCCTTCTTCTCAAGAAACAGGAGACCCGATTTCATGGCCTGTATTCTGCTCATGTTCTATCGCTCTCTCGAAGATTCAAAACATGAATTAGTCGGTTTACCATCTCATGTATGGAGCATGGGCATGTATGTTGCATTATCTATTTCGTCGTAGACACAAACCTGTGCCTTCTACGACGAAAAATAACTTGTTACTTACACAACCAGAGAATGGAGAAACGACTATGAAATGGTCTACACCTAGCTATCAAGACCTTCGTTACGGCTTCGAAATCAATCTGTACATCAACAACCGTTAACAGCTGATCACAGGAACCACCCAACAGGGTGGTTCCTGTACAACCACCGCCTGCAACCAACTGGTTCCGGCGTAGCCAGCGACAACAAAAACTCGCGAACATAACAACGATTACGACAGGGATGTTAACCACGTAAAAACTGTGTTTACCCATTGTGTGAGCCGGCAGCGATCAGGCAGTAACAGATAAGAAAGCACAAACAAGCAGGGTCTCAACTATCCATGCGTATACGTATCCTAGGTTCCGGCGCCGGCGGTGGCTTTCCCCAGTGGAACTGCAACTGCGACAACTGCCGTGGAGTCCGCTCGGGCAGCATCAAAGCCAGCTCGCGCACCCAATCCTCGATCACCCTCAGCGCCAACGGCGAAGACTGGGTGTTATTCAATGCATCACCCGACATTCGGGCGCAGCTGGAATCCTTTCCGACCCTGCAACCGGGGCGGTCCATCCGCGATACTGCGATACGCGCCATCCTGTTGGTGGACGCACAGATCGACCACACCACCGGCCTGCTGCTGTTGCGTGAACACATCGCGCCCTGGGAGATCTATTGCACGCAGGCCGTGCATGATGACATGACCAGCGGTTACCCCATTTTCAATATTCTCAGCCACTTCCGGGGCGTCAACTGGCATGAGGTGAAGACCGACCAGTCCAGCTTCAGCATACCGGGCGCCGAAGGTCTGCGCTTCACCGCGGTCCCGCTCAAGAGCGAAGCGCCGCCCTACTCACCACACCGCCACAACACGGTTCCCGGCGACAATATCGGCGTGCGGGTGGAGAACACGGAATCGGGTAAAAATCTCTTCTATGCACCGGGACTCGGCGCATTGGAACCCCATGTCATCCCCTATATGGAAAACGCCGACTGCCTGCTGGTGGACGGTACTTTATGGACGGATAACGAGATGATAAAGGCCGGCATCAGCGACAAGCATGGCAGTGAGATGGGACACCTCGACCAATCGGGCAAGGGTGGCATCATCGAGATCCTGAGCGGCCTGTCGAAACCGAGAAAGATACTAATCCACATCAATAACACCAATCCCATTCTTGTGGACGACTCACCCGAACGCATGGCGCTCAGCGCAGCAGGTATCGAGGTGTCCCACGACGGCATGGAGATTGAACTTTAGCCTGAATCCTAGGATTCAGGTTTTTTCACCGAGGAGCCAACATGAGCAGCATGACAGACACACCCTGGAGCAAAGACGCGCCCTGGAGCAAAGAGGAATTCGAACAGAAACTCCGCGAGAAGGAGAAGTACTACCACATTCATCATGAGTTCCACCTCCTGATGAACAGCGGCAAGCTGGATAAGCCTGCGATCCAGGGTTGGGTTGCCAACCGTTTTTACTACCAGGTCATGATCCCGGTGAAGGACGCGGCCATCATGTCCAACTGCCCTGACCGCGACGTGCGCCGCCACTGGGTACAGAGGATCATCGACCACGACGGCACCCAGGGCGACGAAGGCGGTATCGAGGCCTGGTTGCTATTGGGCGAGGCGGTGGGCCTGCCGCGCGAGGAGTTGCTGAGCCACAAACATCTGTTGCCGGGGGTCAAGTTCGCCATCGACGCCTATGTCAACTTCGCCCGCCAGCAACCCTGGGAGATAGCGGCGAGTTCATCGTTGACGGAGTTGTTCGCCCCCACCATCCATCAGAAGCGCCTCGACAACTGGCCGGAGTGCTATCCCTGGATCGACGAACGTGGCTACCACTATTTCCGCAAGCGTCTGACCGAAGCGCGACGGGATGTACAGCACGGTCTCGCCATCACGCTCGACTACTACAAGACCCGCGAGCAGCAGGAGAAGATGCTGGAGGTACTGCAGTTCAAACTCGACATTCTATGGACCATGCTCGACTGCATGTGGATGGCTTATGTCGAGAACAAACCCCCTTACCACAACATCGCGGTCTGATCCCATGAGCAGCCACTTCACTGCCACGGACATTCCGCAAATCGCGCCGAGCTTCCGCTTTCAGTGGGAGGAGGCCCAGGGCTGTCACGTCATCCTCTATCCCGAGGGCATGGTCAAGCTCAACCCAGCTGCGGGAGAAATCCTCAAACGGTGCGACGGGCAAGCCAGCGTGATCAATATCATCGACGACCTGAAGGCGGCCTTTCCCGATGCAGATCTGGAAGCCGACATCTATCAATTCCTGGACACCGCTTATGACAACCAATGGATCCGACACAAGCCTGCCTAAACCGCTGTGGCTATTGGCAGAGCTGACCTACAAATGCCCGCTGCAGTGTCCCTACTGCTCCAACCCGCTGGATATCGCCCGCTACAAGGATGAGCTCTCCACCGAGGAGTGGATCAGGGTCTTTCGCGAGGCACGCGCCATGGGCGCGGTACAGCTCGGCTTCTCCGGCGGTGAAGCACTGGTGCGCAAGGATCTGGAAATCCTCATCGCGGAAGCCAACAAGCTGGGTTACTACACCAACCTGCTGACCTCCGGTGTCGGTATGGACGAGAGCCGTATCAAGGCCTTCAAGGAGGCAGGGCTGGACCATATCCAGGTCAGCTTCCAGGCCAGCAGCGAAGAGCTGAACGACTTCATAGCCGGCAACAACTCATTCCAACACAAGATGGAGATGGCGCGGCTGGTAAAGAAGTACGACTACCCGATGGTGCTCTGCTTCGTCCTGCATCGCCACAACGAGGACCAGGTGGAGCAGATCCTGGAGATGTCCCACGCCCTGGAGGCCGACTATGTGGAGCTGGCCACCACGCAATACTACGGCTGGGCCCTGCACAACCGGGAACAGTTGCTACCGACCCGCGCCCAGGTGGAGGCGGCCGAGAAGGTCGCCCACCGGTACCAGGAGAAACTCAAGGGCAAGATGCGCATCTTCTACGTAGTGCCCGACTATCACGAGGAGCGTCCCAAGGCCTGCATGAGCGGCTGGGGATCGGTCTTCCTCACCATCGCCCCGGACGGCACCGCCCTGCCATGCCATGCCGCCAGCGAACTGCCGGGGCTCAGCTTTCCCAACGTACGTGATCACAGCATCGACTGGATCTGGAACGAGTCTTCCGACTTCAACAAGTTTCGCGGCTATGGTTGGATGAAGGAGCCCTGCCGTAACTGTGACGAGAAGGAGAAGGACTTCGGCGGCTGCCGTTGCCAGGCCTACCTGTTGACTGGTGACGCAACCAACACCGACCCGGTATGCGCTAAATCGCCCCATCACGAACAGATTGTGCGGCTGGTCAACCAGAACGATCTCCAGCAAGAGCCGGCAACGGCGCCCCTGGTGTTTCGCAACATGCGCAATTCAAAAAAGCTGACTGCGGACAAATGGCCTGAGGCGAGTGGACAATAGCGACAGCGCCGGTCAGCGGCTTTGAATCATTAGCGCGAAGGAAAGCGGGTCAGTGTGAATTTTTCTGCCGGGTTTTTTTTAGTCCGCAAATGAACGCAGACCGACTCATTCACGATGACTGGCATCAATGCCCGGCCGAAATGCAAACAAAGTCACAGCAGCTCCCGCATGCGGTTCGTCTCTTCGATCAGCGCCGCGGCCATCGCCGGCTCGTCGATCAGGTGGCCCGCCTCCCGTACCTCGATAAAATGTGATCCCGGTATGGCCCGATGCAACAGCCAGGCGGATTCCATGGTGCAGGTGAGATCGAAACGACCGTGTACGATGGAGACCGGAACCGCAGGCAGCAAGTCGATGCGTGAGAGAATCTCATTTTCATCGATGAAATAGCGCTCACGGGCATAGTGGGTCTCTATTCGGGCCTTCGCCAGCATGCGCGCCTGCTGTGCCTCTGTCTCGGGCTCCTTGTCTGAAGCATCCACGGCATCGGCCTTGTGCCAGCCAACCACGTGACTGCCCCACTCGGACCAGCTGCGTGCCGCGCTCAGTGCCAGGGCGCGATCTTCGCCATGGAGCGCATGGCGATACCAGTCGATCAGTCGGTGGGATTCTCTGCAATCCGGCATTGCTTGCGAGAGCCTCTCCCAGGCTTGCGGAAAAAGGCGCCTCAGCTCGACAAAAAACCAGTCCAGATCCGATTCACGCGCGAGAAACGTCCCCCGCAAAATAACGCCCAGCAGTCTGTCCGGATGAGTCAGGCCATAGATGAGCGCCAGGGTCGCACCCCAGGATCCACCAAACAGCATCCATTGCTCAATCTGGAGATAGCGACGGATCGTCTCCATGTCCGACAATAGATCCTCGGTGCGATTTCCCGCCGTCTCACCCTGCGGCACGGATCTTCCCGAGCCGCGCTGATCGAAAAGCACGATACGATAAAATCCGGGATCGAAATAGCGCCGATGGTGGGGCGCACAGCCCGAGCCCGGACCACCATGCAGAAACACCACCGGGACACCCTGGGGGTTACCGCACTCTTCCACGAAGAGCTCGTGGGGTTCATCGACGCCTATGCGATGTTCGGCATAGGGCTCACAGGGAGGATAGAGAGATTCCATCAGTGACTTCGCCTACAGAGCCTGTCGATAAATATCCATGATTTCATTATGTCTTTTCTTGCTTAGCTATCGAATGTGTGACCAGGTCGGTTGAAAAAAGTGTCTCAGTGGTGACACACAAGCCGAGCCCACACTGAAAAAATGAATCACATCACTTTCCCGCACAGGGCACTTTATCAAGCAGATTCTCGCCGGGATGTCGGGATCCCGCAGAGATTCAAACCATGCCGACAGGCTGTAATCTCCTTCGATCATCCCCTGATCCATAAGTGGCAAATACTAACTCATTGATACTATATGAAATAGTGTCCAAAACGCTGGGCGCATCCGCAAGCCGGTACATAGTGTTAACGATAAAAACCACAATACCTACCCGCCCTATTCGAACTTGGAAATAAAACAGTAAGTTAGCTGCATTACTGAGAAAAAACCAAATGTTTCAACTGCAACCTCAGTCATTATTTCAAACCACAATTACTAAGTTTTTACCAATCCAGAGACTGTAAACCATTGCAAACACAGGACTCGCGGCCGTTTGCAGCCAATCACCACAAATCGTCCTCTTCCTAACCATCTGTCATCGACACAACAGGCGCACTCAGCTCGATCCGATTTGCTTGGCACACAAGTTGCTCTATTAGTCAATGTCGCTCATGAAGACTGCCTGTAATCGTGCGACTGGATCGAGTTTTTATGTACCAATTTGAGTGGAGTTTTTTGATAGCGAAGGATGAAGCTAATCCGAAGAGTTTCGATTTGTTTCCGGCCTAATCAACCGGTTTTTTGAATCGAGCGTTTTTCTTGTTGAGGCAGTCCCATTAACGAATAAAACTGAGGATAACATTATGGTAAAAGCAAAACGCAAAGTTCTGGCGATATGCTTCGCTGCCTCTGCCATGCTTACTGCTGCAGGTGGAGTGTCGGCGAGCCCAGAGCTTTTGAAGATGCAGAAGAATGCAAACAACTGGGTGATGCCGAACGGCAACTATTCAAGCACCCGCTACAGTAAGCTGGATCAGATCAACACAAAGAATGTCAAAGATCTGAAGGTGGCCTGGACCTTTTCAACAGGCGTTCTGCGTGGCCATGAGGGCGGGCCTCTGGTCATCGGCGATGTGATGTATGTGCACAGCCCGTTTCCGAACAAAGTCTTTGCCCTGGACCTGAACGATAACGGCAGGATCATCTGGAAGTACGAGCCGAGGCAGGATACCAGCGTCATCCCTGTGATGTGTTGCGATACCGTCAACCGCGGCCTGGCCTATGGTGATGGCAAGATAATCCTTTCACAAGCGGACACCACACTGGTTGCCCTGGATGCTAAAACCGGCAAGAAAGTCTGGTCTGTGAAGAATGGCGATCCATCCAAAGGCGCCACCTCCACGGCGGCTCCGATGGTGGCAAAGGACAAGGTCTATATCGGTATCTCCGGTGGTGAGTTCGGCGTACGCGGCCATATGACCGCCTACAGTCTCAAGGACGGCAGCAGAGTATGGCGCGGTTACTCCATGGGTCCCGACAGCGACACCCTGATGGATGGCAAGAAAACCACCCACCTCGGCAAGCCGGTCGGTAAGGACTCGGGTATCGCCACCTGGGAAGGTGACCAGTGGAAGATCGGTGGCGGCGCCACCTGGGGTTGGTACTCTTATGATCCGGATCTGAACCTGATCTACTACGGTTCCGGTAATCCCAGCACCTGGAATCCGGTACAGCGCCCTGGCGATAACCGTTGGTCCATGACCATCTGGGCACGCGATGCCGACACCGGCATGGCCAAGTGGGTTTATCAGATGACCCCGCATGATGAGTGGGATTATGACGGCATCAATGAGATGGTCCTGGTCGACAAAGAGATCAAGGGCAAGATGCGCAAGGCCCTGGTTCACTTCGACCGCAACGGCTTTGGTTATACCCTTGATCGCACAAACGGCGAGTTGCTGACCGCAGAGAAATACGACCCGGCGGTCAACTGGGCCACGCATGTGGATATGAAGACCGGCCGTCCTCAGGTCGTATCTAAGTACTCCACGCATCAGAACGGTGAAGACGTCAACTCCACCGGTATCTGCCCCGCGGCTCTGGGCTCGAAAGATCAGCAGCCCTCCAGCTACTCACCGCGTACCGGACTGTTCTACGTCCCGACCAACCATGTCTGCATGGACTACGAGCCGTTCCAGGTATCGTATACCGCTGGTCAACCCTACGTTGGCGCTACCCTCTCCATGTACCCGGCACCGGGTGGCACTCACCTGGGTAACTTCATCGCCTGGGACGCTGACAAAGGCAAGATCGTCTGGTCCAACCCTGAGCCTTTCTCGGTATGGAGTGGCGCACTCTCCACCGCCGGTGACGTGGTCTTCTACGGCACCCTGGAAGGATATCTCAAGGCAGTCGACGCCAAGTCGGGAAAAGAGCTTTTCAAGTTCAAGACCCCTTCCGGCATCATCGGCAATATCAATACCTACACGCATAACGGCAAGCAGTACGTTGCAGTCCTGTCTGGACTCGGTGGCTGGGCCGGTATCGGCATGGCCGCGGGCCTGACCGATCCCACCGCGGGTCTGGGTGCCGTGGGTGCCTATGCATCCCTCAGCGACTACACCCAGCTGGGCGGTACCTTGACGGTATTCGAACTGCCATAAATAACGGCTGATATTTCAGCCCTCCAACGTTGCCACCCGCGTCCCGGATGCGGGTGGCAACATCCTAAACAAGATCTTCTTCCGTATGTTTCTATGAGGCCGCACATGCAGCAATCACTTGGCAATAAACCCCTAAAATTGGCGACCCTAGCGTTAACCGGTTACATCGCCGTTTTCTCGGCTGCATCCAACGCCGATTACAAAACTTTCTCCCCCTCTCCGGACCAACCCTATCTATTTGAGGATGGTAAAGTCGATTTCGGCACCTACAACGGCTTCCGCCGTTATCATGCGGACTGCCATGTATGTCACGGCCCGGCAGGTTTAGGCAGCTCCTATGCCCCCGCCCTGATGGATTCCTTGAAAGTGATGAGTTGGGGCGACTTTGTCAATGTGGTCGTCTCGGGAAGGACCGGTCTGGACAACCGGGTCATGCCGTCGTTTGCACAGAATGTCGACGTGATTAAAAATCTTTCCGATATCTATGCCTATCTGAAGGCCCGCGCCGATGGCGTCATCGGGCCCACCAGGCCCAAAAGGTTTCCCAAGGTCAAACCGGCGAAATAGTGCGAATCACCGTTTCGGATGACAACCACAGAACCCGGTAACCCATCGAACGACAATACGGAGTTGAGGTCGAACCCCTCATACAAGCCAGTAACCGCCGAGGTAGAGTAAGATGCCGAAAACAGGTTCACGGATCAGTTTCACAGCACTGAACCTCTTCGTTTTTCTCCTCTGCCTGAGCCTGCTGTGTGTCTCGCGGCCGTTACAGGCCGCAACCTCAACAAACGAAGCCAGAAACAAAGAGTTCCTGACAGTCTGCGGCGATCCCAACCACCTGCCCTTCTCCAACAAGCAGATGGAAGGGTACGAGAACAGGATTGCCCAGCTTATCGCCGATGACCTCAATCGGACATTGCGCTATCGCTGGTGGCCCCAGTCTCTCGGATTCGTGCGCAACACCCTGCGCGTTCGTCTCTGTGACCTGGTCATAGGCATCACCTCCGTCAACGAATTACTCCAGAACACCAACCCCTACTACCGATCGGTCTACACGCTTGTTTACCGCAGGGACTCCGGTCTGGATATTCACTCCCTCAAGGACCCGGCGCTGCAACAGCTCAAACTCGGCGTCGTGGCCGGTACGCCGCCGGCCACACTGTTGACGAAATATGGACTGATGCAACAGACCCGGCCCTATCAACGCACGGTAGATACCCGCCTCTTCTCCCCAGCCAGCCAGGCAGTTGGAGATGTGGCCAAGGGTGAGATCGACGTTGCAATCGTGTGGGGCCCCATTGCAGGCTTTGCCTCCCGCCAACAGGAGACGCCACTGGTCGTGACGCCCCTGCCGGCGAAAGAGGATTCCGTCTCCCTGGCATACAACGTCTCCATGGGCATACGTCGCCGTGAAACCACCTGGAAACACCTACTGAATGATGAGCTGGAAAAGCTCGCGCCTCAGATCGAGGAGATCCTGCTGCAGTATGACGTCCCGCTGCTGGACTCGAATGACAGACCGATTACCCATTGAAATCCTCTCTACCTCTACATGTCTTGAGCGGAATCGTGCGTACATCAACGGTGTCGTTGATAGTGTTCGCACTGTTGGGACATAGCCCGACTAGCGTCGCAGCGGAGAAACAGACACCTTCCTTCTCTACCGACGGATACCGCATATCCGACTTCCGATCACCGGTTCCCGATACGGTCCCCTCGGGCGTCACCGTCAACACAACACAGGTGCGTGTCCTGCTTGAGGATCCGGATACCATCCTGATCGATGTGCTTCCGGCACCCATCAAACCCAAGGACGCCCCCTCCAACCTACTCTGGCTGCCGCCGGCGAGATACAACATACCCGGTTCCATCTGGCTACCCAATGTGGGTTACGGTGTACTCTCCGAAGAACTCGATAACTATTTCAGACAAAATCTGCAGAAGCTCTCAGCAAGCGACTTATCCAGACCGATCATTCTCTATTGCCTGGCTGAATGCTGGATGTCGTGGAATGCGGCAAAGCGCGCGGCGAGCGACTACGGTTACAGCCGTATCTACTGGTACCCTGACGGTACCACGGGATGGGAAGCGGCCGGCCTGCCGCTGGAAAAGAGCCTGCCGGCGCCGATGCATACTCCCTGATTTTCAACCGACACATCGGCTGGCAGTCATATATACACCGTAATCGCCATCACCTGAGCGATGGTTACAAATCAATACGATCAACCGCGTATCATCATAGCCACTTCGGCTTCAATCAGAATTCCATGCCAAGGAGACAGGGCCGAGTCCTGTCAATTTGCATACACAGCCCTCAACCCTAACAGTTCCATAACTTCTCGTTTTTTCAACGTCCTGAGACGCTGACTTCATCTCCCATTCGCTCACAAGCCCCGCGTAAAATCCCTGGATGGGAAAGCAATGAGCTTGGGTTTGACAACTCTGTATTTAGTATCTATACTCTCCATCATGGCACTCAAACACAAATCCCAGGTTGCGCAGCTTTTCCGCTTCATCGATCGGATTCTTTTCATCGAGAAGCGGACCCGGTTTCAGTTCAAGGAGGTGACGCTCTACCCCTCTGAGATCCACTTAATTCTGCTCATACACAACGAGAGGGCAACGAATGGCACGCTCATGGCGGAGCGGCTAGGCGTAACCAAAGGTGCGATCTCGCAGACATTGTCGCGCCTCGAGAAGAAAGGGATCTTGGTAAAAAGCAAAGACCCCTACATGAAAAACGAACTGACCATCGAGTTCCTGCCCTTGGGCAAGGAGCTGCTCCACCACTACCTGCAACGAATGGATGACCTGCAACGGGACTTCGACAGGTACCTGTCGAAACTGACCGATGGGGAGCGCGACGTAATCAAGGCGTTCCTGGCGCACGCCGACACAGCGATGACCAGACATCTGGAGAGAGGAGGCTAGGTTTTTTTTACCTTTCGTGTTTAGTGTCTATACACTGAACAAGGAGGCGCGCCAAAACCAAGCAGTAGACAGGAATGAACCTCGTGTTCGCATTTACACCCAACAAGCCTGAGATCTACCTCAGCAAAAGGAGCTAGCGATGAATACACAAAAGTCCGATGCAATGATCCGCAATTTGAAGGATAAAGGTCCTCAGTACCAGAGGCGCATGATCACCCATCACCGGGTGTTTCAAACCACGCCCGACAAGCTGTTCCCTCTCCTCTGTCCAACCCGGGAGTACGACTGGATCGATGGCTGGCACTGCGAGCTGATCTACTCCCAGTCACTTCGTCAGGAGTACAACCTGATCATCAAGACCGACTTCTTTCAGCCTGACGAAATCTGGGTCGTCTCCCATTTCGAGCCAAACAGGTCCATCGAGTTCACGCGATTTGCTTCAGATATCTCGGTCAAGGTCGACGTTGCCATTCGTGACAACCTGGACGGCACTTCCACCGGCGACTGGACCATCTATGCCACTGCATTGACAGCCCGTGGCAATGAGATGCTGGCGCAAATGCCACCCGAAGCGGAACCGCTCGGTTTGCTGATCGATGCGCTTGAGTACTACATCACGCATGATTCCATCATGCCGTTGCCGGCCGAGCGCTTTAATAAGCGGTCATAGTAACGCCCCTGAGTCATGCTGAGGCTCACTCAGGCTCAGCGTGACTCACGGTCCTCTGCCACCTCCGGCAAAGCAGTGCTTTTTGGCGACAAAAACGTCGCACCACGACTTATTCAGAGATTCCTTAATCTGCAACTCAACAGGGTGACCGGATTATTGACCCGGCAACCAAATAGATCAGGTTCTCGGGTTAATCGTATGGGCTGCGACATCAGTCGAGGTAATAGGCGATAGTGCGGGCGAGAGAGCCAAGCTTTTGCTCGATCACCGCAGGCCGTGTGCAGAGATGCTGGATGAAGGTCTCGCGTTCGTCGAACATGCGTTGCTTGATCTCCATCTCCTTCTGCATCATCTCAAGACGACTTTTGGCTGCCGCGGAAGTGTCGTTCTCCAGGCGGATGATCTCATCCAGATCATCACCCAGCCTGTTCGCTCGTTCGGCCTGTCCCCGGGCGTAACGCTTAATGCCATCGAGCATCTTTTTCCGATCATTGTTCAAGCTCTCCAGGACACCGGCGAACAGCAGGGTCAACATCGGATCCTTCTGTGCGGGCTTTTGTTTGGCGGCGAATTCGGCAATCTCCGAATCCGCTCTATCCTGATCGTAATTCGGCGCGGTGAGACGCTGAACCAGTTTGTTCACATCGTCGATCTCCCACCAGTTTTCCTCTAGTTCCGTTATGGGCGGACCGGCCCAGACCACGGCCGCCGGCACCTCCGGCACCAGAATCTGCACGCATGGCCAGTCGGTTTCCTGGCTTTCCGCATCCGCGGCGTGTGTTACCAGTGGCAGGCCGAGGCCACAGATAAGCGTGACGAAGAGACGTCTAACTGACATTGATCTAAACACTCCTATGCTCCACCCTGCTTGCGGGTCATCAGGCCACGCGCCGGATCATAACCATAGATTGCGCCCGCTAAAAACAGCAGCAGGCAACCGACCACCGCGACCAATGCAATCCAATTGATCTGGCCATAGAGCGAGAACCTGATCAACTCCACGGCATGGGTAAAAGGATTGAAACGGCAGATTTCAAACAGCAGCACGCTGGAGTCCTTGATGCGCCACAACGGATAGAGCGCGGACGAAGCGAAAAACATGGGGAAAATAACAAAGTTCATCACCCCGGCGAAGTTTTCCAGCTGCTTGATGGCCGATGAGAGAAGCAGGCCCAATGCGCCCAGCATCAAGCTGGACAGCAGCAGGGCGGGAAACGCCAGCAAATAGCCCAGCAAGGGCGGCTCCACTTCCCAGAACCAGGCAATGAGCAGAAACAGATAGACCTGGGCGATGGAGACCAGGGATCCGGCGATGAGTTTGCTGAGCAACAGATACCAGCGGGGAAACGGACTCACCATCAACATACGCATGCTGCCCATCTCACGGTCATAGACCATGGAAAGGGAACTCTGCATGCCGCTGAAGAGCAGGATCATCGCACACAGGCCAGGCGCAATATACTCCTCATAGAGGATGTAGGTTTCATAGGGCGGAATGATGGAGACACCCAGTACGGAACGAAACCCGGCAGCGAAGATGAAGAGCCACACCAGGGGACGCACCAGGGCGCCAAAAAAACGTTCACGCTGGTTCAGAAAACGCAACGACTCGCGCACGATGATGCCCATCAGGCAGCGCAGATACTGCAGCAGGGTCATCTCTCCTCACCCCGGGTCAGCTTGTTGAATGCTTCCTTCACGCTCTCCGCCCCGCTCTCACGCATGACCTGGGCGGCACTGCCACAGGCAAGCACCTTGCCGTCGTGCAACACCACCAAGCGATCGTCGGGCTCCACTTCATCCACCAGGTGAGTGGCCCACAGCACACCGACCCCATCCTGCCGGCAGCGTTCGCGAACCTGCTGCAGAATGGCTTGACGACTGTGTATATCCAATCCGACCGTGGGCTCATCCGCCAACAACAATCGGGGCTGATGGAGCAGAGCCCTGAGCAGTTCCACCCGGCGGCGCTGGCCACCGCTCAACTCCCGCACCTTGTCACCCGCGCGGTCTGCGAGCCCGATCTCCTCGAGTCCCGAGCGCATGCGCTCAAGCTGTTCACGGGGATTCAGGCCCTGCAGCGCAGAGTGGTATTTCAGGTTCTGCAAAAGTGTCAGATCGAGATCCAGGGTGGGTTGCTGGAACACCACGCCCAGCTGAGCGAGGGCCTTGCGGGTCTGGCGACGCAGATCGAAGCCATAGATATCGATGCTGCCACCACGACACACAAACAGCCGCGTAATCAGGGAAAAAAGTGTCGTCTTGCCTGCCCCATTGATGCCAAGCAGGACGCAGAATTGACCTGGTTCCAATGTGAAGCTGACATCGTTCAGCACCCGCCGCCGGGCATAGGAGAAACTTACCCCCGTCAGCTCAAGTGCGGCAGCGCTCATGGACGAACCACGACTCCCCAGGGCATGCGCCCCACCTGGATGGATTTCCTGACCTTCAGCCGATCCAGGTCGATCACCGAGACGTCGTTGCTGACCCCGTTGGTGGTGAACATACGCTTCTCATCAGGCGAGAAAGCGAGATTCCATACCCGCTGACCAACCAGCAGGTACTTCTCCACCTCCAGGCTAGCGGTGTCGATGACCGCGACTCTGGCCGCCGGACCGAGGGCAACGAAAGCACGGCTGCCATCCTTGCTGATCCTGATGCCCACGGGTTGGATCAACTCCTTGTGCATGGCGGGTATATCGAAACTGATTTTCTTGATGATGTTACGGCTTGCCGCATCGATTACGCTTACCGTGCCGCCGATCTCGGAAGAGACCCACACCTGTTTGCCATCAGCGGTAAACTGGGCCACGCGCGGTCGCTGATCCACCAGCACATTGCCCTCGACCTCCAGTGTCTTGAGGTTGATGAAGTGGGCCATGTTGGTGGTTTCCGAGGTGTTCACCAGCCATTCACCATCCGGACTGATTCCCATGCCTTCCGGCTCCACACCGACCTGGATCTCGGTTAGTTTTTTGCGCTCTTTTGTGTCGATCACAGTGACCATGTTGTCATCTTCATTGGCGACGTAGAGATGCCTGCCATCGGGCCCGAGCACCAGCAACTCCGGATCGGGACCCGACGGCAGGATATGGGTGACCTTAAGTGTTTCAAGATCCAGCACCTCGATATGATCCGCATCGCTGGTGCATACATACAGCGCCTTGCCATCTTTGCTCAGAGCGATACCTCTCGGCCGTTCACCCACACTCACCGTCTCGAGAACCTTGTAACTCTCTCCATCGATCACGGTAACGGTGTTGTCCTTCTCGCTGGAGACATAGACGGTGTAGGCCTGCGCGGCAGTGCTGACCAGCCAGGAAACAGTGATAAGCGACACTGTCGCCAAGTAGCGGACAGACCCTCTGCAGCATAAAGAAAAAGATCGCATTCATTTACTCCTATTTGTCATTCAATGCCCGGCAAACCAATGGTACAAGCACCTGACTCTCTTTCAGCCGGGTTATTTTTTGGCACATGCGCTTTCCGGACGATCGTAGCCCAAGGTATCCAGGGTGGAAAATTGATGCAGAAATCCTTTCTGTGGCGAGACCGAAATAAGCACGCTCGGTGAGGTGATCAACAAAGGCTGGCGCAGCTGCCCGTTCCAGTCCCGATAGGTGACCGGACGACCTTTGAATGCCGCCAGATTGAACGCCGGACTGATCAGATAGTCATGCAGCTTGTCCGCATCTGCGGTGGAAGTGCGTGTCGCCGCCTCACCGATACTGCGCACCGCCAGCCAGGCCGCATAATCCCTTTGTGTCATCCAGCGCCCGGTCTTGTCGTGAAACCGGCGTTGAAACTGAGTTGCGCCCCACTGTTCGTGGACCCGGCTCCAGGCCGCAGGGGAGACGCCCTGAGTGCCCCCGACCGGCCGTGGACGATAGGTGCGGTAGCTCAGATATTCACCGAACTCATCCAGCTCATCGGCAACCAACAAAATATCGTAGTCGTCGACCTGGGTGAACGCATTGATCGCCTGCTGTTCGCTGCTGTGACCCGAGTCCGTGCGCCTGGCGCCTGGTTTGAAGGTCCAGGACTTCTGTTCGACAATCTTGTGGCCAAACCGTTTGGCGGCGCGTTTGAGGGCTTCGGCATAGGCCTGATCCTCCGCATGACGGCCCACCACCAGAAACCAGTTGTTCCATCGTTTCCAGGCCAGATACTGAGCCAAGGCATCAGCCAGCATGGCGCGACTGGGTACGGTGTGCAGCAGATTCGGACGACAGCTGCCGCTACGCAGTTCATCATCCGGAGCCCGCACGTTGAACAGCAAGCTGTCCTGCGCCAGCGGCAGATCGGCCAGTTCCACCAGCATGGCGGCGGGGAGATTGAGCACGAACAGCCTGACGCCCTGATCGTGCAGTGACGTAAAGGCTCTACTCAACGAATCCCCAGACTTTATCTGCATCGAAATCAGGTCGAAGGACTGACCGGTGAAGCGTCCCGTCGTGTTATTGTCACTTATTCCCTGCTCGGCGCCCGTTAGACCGGTATCTTCGATGACCGGCTCGAGCAGCGAAAGGGGAATATGCTTCTCCTCTTCCAACCCCAGTAAAGCGATGGTTATTTCGATGCCGTCGGCAGAGGCGCCCCGAAGGGGCAGCAATCCACAGATAAAGACAAAAAATGCGAGAGGAACGATACCGATTGTCTGTTTATTTTGCTTCCAATCCGATCTGCTCAAGACAACTCCTATTCGAAGTTAGATAAGCCAACAATAACCCAGCATACAAATATACTATCTTGCAAATACCATACCATGGGGGGAGTTAAACTCAGGCTCCGTAACCAGTGGCACATACCACCAGACGCGAATGGTCACTTATAAGGAACCTCTGATCAATTCATGAATCGGTGTGTGGCGGCTGAAATGCGCCGGCTCTGCGTTGAAAAGCTTCGCAAAAGCCCGCTATCACGCGCGCTTTTCGCCTTGATCCGGCGTATTTTTTTCATCTCACCACACCCTCGATCCAGAATTAATCAGAGGTTCCTTAAGCGAGATGGCGCCTGGATTTCGGTGCGGCAAGCCGCATCGAATCACTGGCAAACATCGCGACCAATGCTTACCCCGCCGCCTTAAGCTAAGCGCCATTCCCACCAGAGGCTGGAAATTATTTGCGCCATAAAGTGTCAATGCTGACACACTCTGTCGAGTCCGGTGTATCGCTATGAACAGTCGAAGAATATCCCATCGGCGCCACAGCCGCCTCCTCCAAGCCCACCGGACAGGATTATTGACCTCACCCAGGAGGCGGCTCCACGCTCTCTGCAGCTGGAATCGCCTGCATGACATATCCCGGATCCATATCGGCCCGAATTACGCGGCATGGATCTTGCTCAACTAAATCCAAAAAATTACATGCCAGGGCTGGTCCCTTCGGCAGACGTAAAAACACCTTTGAGATGAACCCTAACAGAGGCCGCTATGAAAAAAACTGTTCTGCTTCTCTCCTTCATGCTGCTGATTTTTGCAGGTATGGCGCAGGCCCATGGCCCCACCCGCAAAAAGGTTGTGATCAAACAAGAGATTGCGGCCACACCAGAAGCCGTGTGGCAGGTAATCAAGGATTTTCATGACATGAGCTGGCATCCTGCGGTCGTCAAAACAGAAGGGGAAGGCGGTAACACCATCGGCGCGACAAGACTACTGACCCTTGGCAACGGTGGACAGATTCTTGAAAAACTGAAGAAGTACGACGCCGAAAAACGCTCCTACTTCTATCGCATAGAGGAGGTCGAGCTGTCCGTGCTTCCGGTAACCAACTACTCCTCCTGGCTCAGTGTGAAAGCTGATGACAATGGCGGCAGCATCGTCACCTGGAAGGGTGCCTTCTACCGCGGCTTCCCGAACAATGAGCCACCGCCGGAACTCAATGACCAAGCCGCTATCGATGCCGTAACCGGCGTCTACGAAGGCGGACTGTCGAATCTGAAAAAAATGCTTGAGCAGGGTTCTTGACCTGCGCCTGAAATGCACAGCCCCAAACAAACAAATCTGCGCAGCACCGCCGCTTGGATAGTGCAGACTCTCGCCTTGATCAGCATGCTTGTCGCTTCTCAGGCTGGCGCGGCCAACTTCGCTTTCGTCACCAATCAGGGCGATGATTCGGTCTCTATCATCGACCTGGCTGAGCTACGCGTTACAGCCACTGTCCAGGTCGGCTCGAAACCCGCCGGTATCGCTGTCTCCAGTGACGGCAAACACATCTACGTGACCAATCCGGAGAGTCGTGATGTCTATCTCATCGATGGCATTGATTTCAAAACCATCACTCACAAGCGGGTGGGGGACGGCCCACTGGGGATAGCCCTGAGCCCGGACGACTCGCGAGTATACGTCGCCGACTGGTATGACGACTTTGTCTACGAACTCGATCCTCTCGACCTGTCGATCGTTGCGCGTATCCCGGTAGGTAAATCGCCCTCCGGACTGGAAGTGAGTCGGGACGGTAAACGGCTCTATGTGGCGGACAGGGATGACAACAGAATATCCGTGGTGGATACACGACAACGTCGAGTGACAGACCGGGTGAAGGTCGGCAAGCGCCCCTTCGGTATCCGTATGGATAACACGGGCAAGCGCCTCTACGTGGCCAACGTGGCAAGTGATGATGTGAGCGTCATCGACCTGGAGCAACTCGAAGTCATAGCAACCATCCCGGTCGGTAGCACCCCTTACGGCGTTGCGGTAACCCCGGACAGCCAGCGCGCATTCGTGACCAATCAGCACGACAACACAGTTTCGGTTATCGACACTCAAGCATTACGCGAAATTCGCAAGCTGGATATCGGCGAGTTCCCCGAAGGGATCATTGCCGGGCCGGCGGATGGACGCATCTATGTCGCCAACTGGTTCGGTAACGAACTGGTGGTACTGGATTCATCGAATCTGGAAATCATCAAACACATCCCCACCGGCGAAAGCCCTCGCGCCTTTGGCGTATTCGTGGCGAGTGGCAGCTGATGCCCGTAGATGTATATTTCCCTCCTTTTACCGCAAGGATGCGGTAATATTTTTTGCATGGAACAATAGCAGGATGAGTAAACAACGAAAACTGCTACGGACTTTTATCACGGCACAAAAAATGTTCGAATGAGGTGCGCAACATGTATATACCCAATTGTCCCGAGGATTCGATACTCCGACGCCACTTCGAAGCGGCTGTGGAGATGAATCGCCAAATGTGGCTTCAGAAGCCGCCATCGGACTCTGTCCTGCGGCGCCATGCCATGAGCTTGAGCATGCACCGTTCGTCGGCGCCAAAAACAGCCCCGGTATCGCGCGCGACCACGCCGCCGCTCAAGACAACCTCCGGTGGAAAAGGGTTGATTGGCTGGTTGCGCAGCCTGTTTGCCTAGGGCCAGTCAACACTAATCGAATAATAAGCCCTAGTGGTCAGAACGTATTCACGGTTTCAAACCATGTCGATGGACAGTGTTTGATCCCCTGAGATTATGGAGGAGAATCCATTCATGCATAGCCGTAGTAGAATAATTACCCTTGCCGCCATACTGTTTTTTTCGCCAATGGCATTCAGCGCGGATCGCACACCGCCAGCGGAATTGAACCAGGCCCAGTTGTTGATATTTTACAAGGATCATCTGCAGGGTGTAACCAAAGGCAGTCGAATCGATTACGGTTTCAGCAGCGCGACCAAAGACGCTGACAGCTACTCCGACAAAATCGAGGTCACCGTGACTGATGTCGTGGCAGAAGGTAAGCGAAATATGGAATTTAATTTCCTGAGCGGACCCCGCCATATCGATTTCTCGCCTGCCAAAGCATATACCGGCAACCCGGTACTTATTCATTTTCTGGAACGGGATATCTCCCAGATGGCCCAATACACGGGAGGCTCAAGCGGATATTTACGCAATCGCATACGCGACTCTTTCAAGCAACCGAAGCAGGTGCACGCGGTAAAAATCGATTTCCAGGGCAAGCAACTGGACGGCACCGAAGTGGTTGTCACTCCCTTCGTCTCAGACCCGAACGCCGACAATCTTAAGCTGTATGTCAACAAACGCTATGAATTCATCTTCTCGGACCAGATCCCCGGTGGCATCTACAAAATACATACCGCCGTTACGGACGATAGCGGGGAAAGCGTGCTTATCGATGAAGAGATGAAATTCCAGCAACTCACGCACACAATCTGAATTGTGAAGCGGAAATATTCCGAGGTTGAAGTCAGTTACATGAAAATATCAAACATTTCACTCGCCCTTATCTCCAGCAGCCTGCTGTGGTGCTCCCATGCCCTGTCCGACGAATCCATGCAGGAGCCGGATGACCAACCTTATCCAACTGCCGCCATCGTCGACTATGTGATCGGTTGTATGGCAGCGAATGGACAGACCCACGAGATGCTGCAAAAGTGCTCCTGCAGCATCGATTACATCAGCAAAGCCGTCTCTTACGGGACCTATGAAAAGATCGAAACCCTGGCGAGTCTCCAGCAAATGCCTGGGGCTGGAAGAAATTCCGTCTACAGCAATTCCACCTGGGCCAAGGACGCGATGACCAAAATGCGTGAAGTGCAGGCTGAGTCGACGCTGCGCTGTTTCTAGGCCTAGCAGGCCAAATAACACATCCGGCGTTTTCACCACTCTTCCTGCTATACCGTGGCAGCGGTATAGCAGGATGCTCATCCATCAGCTTCGGCTTTTCAGCCCTTGTCCCGCGCCGGCAGTTTCACACTGTGGCTGAATGTCCTGCCCTTCGAGTCTTTTACATGCACTT
>JBNKOL010000066.1:0-67344 GCA_050294655.1 Sedimenticolaceae bacterium | reverse complement strand
TCACCGTTGGTCATGGTCACCGCGTCGAGCTTGCCGGCGGCGAAGGCATCCATCGAGGCCACGTAATCGAACCACTCGAACTGCACATCGACACCCTCCTCCTTGAACCACTGCTTCTCGATGGCCACTTCCCAGGCCACCCAGCCCGGCCAGTCGGAATAGCCGATCTTCAACGGCTCGGCCAGGGCGCCGGCAGACATGCCCAGCATGGCGACAGCGGCCAGGGCGGAGAAAAACTTACTCAGGCGTTTCATCATGAAGGAGTCCTCTAGTAATACTATTTACAATTTCTGTATTACTGATAGTGCAACCCATATGCCAGATTGTGATAAAAACAGTTACATTTTGTTTTTATTAACTATTTATAAAATCGCCAGGAAATGTCTTGTTTCGAACACGCCCCATCATGGGGCTTGCTGACAACTGAATAGCAACTAATACGCACCTGAATTGTGCAAACTCGCTCTTCCGGTCAATAAAGTCAGCTCAGATCGAATAACGGATACAACTGGTAGAAGCCTACCCCACCGGAGTGTGCGGTGCTTATCCAAATCCTACAGATCAAAAAGCGTTTCCAATAAGATGAGGGCTTTGCAGAAAGGACACTATCCGTGATGCGCGCGCACTATCTCCAACATGTTCCCTTTGAAAGTCTTGGCAGCATCGAGTCTTGGCTCTCGGCGGCCGGGTATGAGATTAGCTGCTCCCCACTCTACGAGTCCGCAGTACTACCCTCCCCCGGTGATTTCGACCTGTTGATCATCATGGGCGGCCCCATGAGCGTCAATGATGAAACGGACTATCCCTGGTTGGTGCATGAGAAGGGTTTCATCTCAGAGGTCATCGAGAGCGGCTGCCCGGTACTCGGCATCTGCCTTGGCGCCCAGTTGATTGCCAGTGCGTTGGGCGCAAGAGTCTATGCGAAACCGTTCATGGAGATTGGCTGGTATCCCATCGAGGGTCTCTCTTCACCATCTGATGACACTGGCTTCAGCTTTCCCAGCTCATTACAAGTGTTCCACTGGCACGGCGAGACCTTCGATCTGCCAGCCGGAGCAATCCAGCTGGCGCGCAGTGTAGGGTGCGAGCAGCAGGCCTTCCTGATCGCGCCGAAGGTCATGGGATTGCAGTTTCATCTCGAGACCACCCCGGAATCGGCACGACAGATCGTCAGCCACTGCCGTGACGAACTGATCCCCTCCCGCTTCGTGCAGAGCGAACAAGAGATTCTTTCGGAAGACCCCAAGAGTTATGCGGCGATCAACAAGGTGATGGGCGAGCTATTGACCTGGCTGACCTCAGGGCACTAATCAAACCAGACTTATACAATCCGCCATCGATGAAGGTGGGGACTGAGTTCAGGCACGACAGTTCGATTTAATCTGACCCACGGTGCCAGATTATGGACCTGCCAAGCAGACCGGAGCGGAGTTACCTCACAGGAAAAACGAAAACATTGCAACGCAGTGTTTGTATATATATTTTTTCCGTGAAGGTATTTGTTAGCTTGGTATCTATTCTTTCGATTTAAATTTCCTGGAACTTTTTAAAGCGTTCTTATAAAAACGCCCCAATACCCTATCTTTGTTACGCCGTTCCGCAAGAGACTCCGTGTTACGCATTTGTTCTGAGAATAATTTATGGTAGTTATCAAGGCGAGCCTGCTCAAGCCTCCCCGCTTTAATTTCCTCGATCACGGCACAACCAGGCTCTGTTGTATGCCGGCAATTTTTATATCGGCAATTTTGAGCCAGGATATTGATATCTGAAAATGTGGCGTTGATTCCTTTTGCACTGTCGATCAACTGCAATTCCCGCATGCCCGGATTATCTAGCAGTAATCCACCGCCAGACAAACAATGCAGACTTCTGGAAGTCGTAGTGTGCCGTCCTTTACTGTCATTTTCACGAATTGCGGATGTGGCCTGACCGTCTTCTCCTTTCAGGCTATTGATAATAGTTGATTTACCAACGCCCGATGAACCAAGCAATGCCACTGTCTGCCCATAACCAATCCATTTTTCCAGTACACTGAGAGTCGACGCATCAGTGGCATTAACCATCTCAACCGGCAAGTTGGGATGGTTATGGGATATAGCAGCAAAATAGGCCGTTGTATCTGCGCACAGATCAATTTTTGTCAAGACAAGTACGCAGTGAATATTGGTCTCGGCAGCTATTGACAAGTAGCGCTCTATCCTATTGATATTAAATTCATCATTGCATGAAGTCACGATGAATAGGGTATCTATATTTGATGCTATGTGCTGGACAAATGACTCCCTTCCTGCGCCTCTACGCTTTATTAGCGTTTTTCGCTCAAGGATATGAAGCGGTTGAAATGCCAGGTCAACCATCACCCAATCACCTATAGTGGGATGCATTTCCGGTGGTTCGTGTCGCCAATGGTATGTTGACAACTGTAGTTGCTTTTGGTGATTGTCTTTATCGAAACCAACACACTCAATGAGATGGCGTTGTACCGATACAACACGAAAGGGAAGCTGTACTTCCAGTGATTCCAGATCCAACTGTGACTGGAAATAATGACTCCAGCCTAAGTCAAGGAGGTTGTGAATTTGCATTGCAGATATCCCAAACATCACAAAACGAAGCAGCATGTGCCGAAAGTGGCATGCTGAAATTATTGGGATTCGGATGAACCCCGGCATACAGGCCGGGTAATTACAGGAGAGCTAGACGCAGGTGTTTGTGGCGGAAACCATTCAAATATTGCAACTAGTTCTTATTACGGGCCTGTCATTGACGGACAACAATCATGTAGACGTCTCCTTCAAGGATATACAATACGTTCCGGAGTATAGCACTATGGTCTTGAGGTGGGTAACAGAAGTCGTCAAGTAGAAACATTGGATGACAAGCAACTCATTCTCCTCTTTGAGCTATTGGCGCAGCAAGGTGTGGGACGGAGGCCTGGAAGATTCGGGCCAAGAGCAGGGAAACGAAGACTGAAAGTTCACCTTCCGTTGACGCTGACCAGGTCGCTGGTAAGAGAAATGTAAAGAAACATGGACATCCAAAGACGCTTAAGTAAGTGCCATTCAACTCTGACCCCGTCAGATTGAGTTTCACCTCCAAATCATCAGCGATTCCGTGTCGCAGCTCGTTACCCACTGCCGTGACGAGTTATTGCCCCCCCACGCTTCGTGCTTGAAGCTGGTTTTTAGTCGGGATACTGCAAGTCAGCAATCTTGCGCTTATCGGCTAATTCTAGCCGCAAGAGTGAAACAGGAACCCGAGATTCCTGTTCTGCACCTATGCCGTGTGCGTGGAGGCTCTGGTTTGCTTTCTTAATACCGACAACCCGATGAGCCCTGAAAACAACAAAAGGAATGTTGAAGGCTCTGGGACGACGGCTCCCCGTATCAAAATATCGTGAGCTATATCGAGATCTGAAGAGGTATCGATGAAGCACTGATAGGTCATCATGTATCTATGCGAATCCGTGAGTGAAAACAGTTGAGATATGCCAGTCTGTACAACGTTCGTTGTCATATCGTAAAGATTGAATGCGACATTGACGGACTGGCCTTGACCGTAGTGGGTTCCGTCAAAACGGAGACTGCCGTCATGACCCATGACATCGAACGTAAGCTGTAAACAGACTTCGATCAAATTGTTTCCCGGCGCGTCCCCTTGGTATTGATAAGGATGATCCGTGAAGTAGGTCATATACATATAGTATTCGCCACCCTGCGGATAATCGGTCGCCGTGAATTGAGAGTGCGCATAATAGCTGCCAAAAATATTCATATCGGCATTGTCTACCGATGTGATTACCCTCTGATCGACAGACTTGTTGAGCGCAGCCCCCGTATAGTAGTCGAGATCGTCATTACCATAGGGACTGGATGTGGCTGAAGTCATCGTCAGATGATCATCGACGACATTGATGAGGGCGGGGTATGCGGCGGAGGAAAAAAGCAGCAGGCCTCCAAGTAAAAACGACAATCGGGTCACTCTCCTTGCAATCAATCCTGATGCTGATTGGCACATTGTATCACTCCATGAGTTATTCCATATCTAGTGGCAATATAAGCAAATTTTAAGCCACAAAAAAATCATTATTTGAATCAGAAAGATAAAATATTCCACCTTATGTAACTGTAAAATTTTCCGACATTGCTGCTGTGAGATGAAACGATAACTATTTCCCAGATTTACTCCTCCTGATCATCTGCTTTTTTACCATAAAGGGTCTATCACCACCAACACCATCAAAAAGCGGGGCCCATGCACTCCCTAAGCCAGTACCTGTGCAATATCGGCTGATTTCGACGGGCCTGATATGAGTAAGCCATTGTTTGGCATGTCATCACCCACCCAAACCCGCGCTTCGATGGCTTCGGCGAAGGTCGAATGGAGGACATCTGCATGGAGCGGCACGCAGTGGATAGTCGGCACCAGGGAGAGGAGGCTCCGCATTGCTGGGTCAGAGAAAAAATTACTCTGCCCCGAATGGAATGGACGCCTTTGTCAATCACTACCGAGAGGTCCCAAAAGACACGTCCACGGCGCATGGCGACCAATTTTTTTCTCTGCCGAGCGGTTTCACACAGCCTGGGCCGTAAGCAGGCTTATTTTCTGATCGCATCCGACAGCGAGTGACATGCAAGTCTGAACGATCGCACTTTACACTACCAACGAACTCTCCACGATACAAACTCAAACTGGTTCGTATTTTTTTCTAAATTCAAGTAATCACTGAACCAGCATAATCAGCAACGACTTTGGACCATGCACCCCATAGGCCAGCACCTGGGCGATGTCAGCTGATTTGGAGGGGCCGGAAATTAGCAGGGCATTGGTCGGCATGCCCTCCTCCGTCCAACCCTGCGCTTCGATGGCTTCGGCAAACGTCGAATAGAGCGCATCGGCCTGGAGCAGGACGCAGTGGAGCGGTGGAACCAATGAAAGCAGGCGGGGTTCCGCTTCGTCCGGCCAGAGTATCAGGCTACCGGTCTCGGCAATGGCGCCGCGACAACCGGTAAAACCGGCATCCATCTGCTGGAAAAGCTCGTTTTTCCAGGTTTCGATCGATTGCTCATACGGCACGCTATCGATTTTGGCGGCGGTCAATGCAGTCGTCAGCTGTCTGCCTTCAGGCTTAGCGGGTGCATAGACCATATTGCGCACACTCCTAGCCTGCAGAATGTTGACCAGGTCCGCCGCCCAGGAGTCCTGGCTGGTCGCGTGCACTTCTGCGCGCACTTCGGTCATGCGGGCAGTAAAACGCTCGATTTTCTCTTGCCGGCTCCAGGGGTATCGATCTGTACTGCGCATGAGTTCATCAGCCGACGGATGCTCCACCCCACGCAGCCGTTGCAGTATCTGATGTCGGGCCTTACTCATCGCGCTTATCCTCTTCATCGATCAGCTGTCGCAAGGGCTTTTCGGCGATTCGCGGTGCCTTTCGCACCTTAGTCCAGGGTCCCAACTGCTGTGGCAGCAAACGACGGAAACGGCTCGCGCTGCCGACTGCGATGCGGTAGAGGGCGGGATGGCTGGCCAGGGATGCCCAGGCGCGCCACAGGCCCGCCTGCGTCGCCTTGCGCCGCCCCCCCTGACCGCGGATTTCGCCACCGCCATCCTGGCGCACGCTCTCCCAGCGCAGCCGATTGAGCAGTTGGGGGATGGGGATGCGTACGGGGCAGACCTCGGCGCAGGCACCGCAGAGCGTCGAGGCCTCGGCCAGCTCACCCAGGTGATCGAGACCCGCTTTCTGTGGCTCCAGGATGCTGCCGATGGGACCGGGATAGACAGTGCCATAGGCGTGGCCTCCCAGACGGGTATAGACAGGACAGTGGTTGATACAGGCCCCGCAACGGATACAGCGCAACGTCGCCTGCAACTCATCGTCGGCATAGATACGCGAGCGGCCGTTATCGAGCAGTACCAGGTGGACCTCTTTGGGTCCGTCTTTCTCATTCGCCTTTCTTGGCCCGCTGATCATGTTGAAATAGGTAGTGATGCGCTGACCGGTGGCGGAGCGCGGCAGCAGCGAGAGCAGTGGCGGCACATCGGCCAGCTTCTCCACTACCTTCTCGATGCCGGTCACGGCGATGTGCAGCGGTGGTACCGTGGTCGACATGCGTCCGTTGCCCTCGTTCTCTACCAGGCAGAGGGTGCCGGTCTCTGCCACCAGAAAGTTGACGCCGGAGAGTCCCGCCTCCGCCTGCTGGAACTTCTCGCGCAGGATCGCCCTCGCTGCGGCGGTCAGCTCGTCCACATCGTCGGTATAGGGGATTTCGGGAAACTTCTCGTGAAAGAGCTCGGCGATCTCCCGCTTCGATTTGTGCAACGCCGGCATCACGATGTGGGAGGGGGTCTCCCCCGCCAGCTGGATGATGAACTCGCCCAGGTCCGACTCCAGGCACTCGATGCCTCTCGCTTCGAGATAGTGGTTGAGCCCCATCTCCTCGGAGACCATCGACTTGCCTTTGACCAGCCGCTCAACACCATGACGTTGAAGGATCTCATGCACGATGCCGTTGGCTTCATCAGTGGTCTCGGCCCAGTGGACCCGGATGCCGTTTTCCGTACAACGCTGATCCAACTGTTCCAGCAGGTCGGGCAGATTCACCAGGGCATGGGCGCGGATCTGCATACAGCGGCGGCGCAGGGACTCGAGTTCGTCCACGTCGGGAAAGAGCGCCTGGCGCTTCTGCATCAGGCTATCCATCGCCCGTCGCAGATGGCCCCGCAGCGCGCCGTCGCGCAGTGCCTTCACCACACCTTGATGAAACTCACTTGCCACGGGTGCGCTCCCAGAGAAACTCAGCGATGTGTTGCGTCGCCGGAGCCTCTCCCTGATGCACGCCCTGTGCCTGATATTCCAAGGCGCCATCGATGTTCATCAGGCAGCCGCAGTCCTGACTTACCACCAGCTCGGCTCCTGCCTCGCGTAAGGCCCGTGTCTTGTCCGCTACCATGGCGGCCGAGATCTCCGGCTGTTTGACGGCGAAGGTGCCGCCAAAGCCACAGCACTCGGTCTTGTGGTCCTGCTCGACCATTTCCACCCTGTCGAGCTGGGCCAACAGGGCCTCGCCCGCATGGGCCATTCCCATCTCGCGGCGGGTGGAACAGGAGGTGTGCAGGGCCACCCGCAGGGGCTGGCCCAGATCCCGCAGTTCGATCTTCAACACATCGGTGAGAAAACCGGTCAACTCCCAGACCCGCGCCGCCACATCCAGGGCCTGCTGATGACGATCACTACCGGCGAATAGCTGGGGATAGTGGTGTTTCATCATGCCGGCGCAGGAGCCGGAGGGAACGACAATGGGATAGTTATCGGGAAACAGATCGAGTTGTTTCGCCGCTACCCGACGGGCCTCCTCACGATAGCCGGCATTGTAGGCGGGCTGTCCGCAACAGGTCTGATCCTGCGGGAAGATGACGGAAAGGCCTTCACGTTTGAGCAGTGCCATACCGGCCAACCCGGCCTGCGGATAGAAGAGATCCACCAGACAGGTGGCGAAAAAATAGATGCTATCGGGAGGTGGAACAGAACTCACCTTCGAGGCGACCTCTGCTTCGATCGTGGCTGCCTGGAGCTGCCGCGGGGATCATGGGTATTCATTGAATAACTGTGGTTTTACAAGAGATTCTGTAACTTACGAACTGTTCCGCGAGTATAGGTCATTTCGCCCCTGTGGGGGCAAGCATGAGCGCAAAAAGCAATTCCATTAAATTGGGTCTATTCTTGGTGAGAAGTGGAAGTCCGAAAAAGTGTTCATTGCAACCATGTGTAAAATAACATTTGACTCAAGAGGTCGCTAGACACCCACATGACGCTTCAGCTACTGAGTGATTTCTTTCTCTGGTGCACTATTATCAACGGTGGCCTGTTGATATTCTGGGTTGTCCTCATCTGGGTGGCGCCCGATCTGATTTATCGTACCCAGAGCTATTGGTTCCCCCTGTCTCGAGAACAGTTTGACCAAGTGATTTACGCCTTCCTCGGTCTGTTCAAGATCTTTCTTCTGTTTTTTAACCTGACCCCCTATCTGGCATTACGGATACTCGCGTGATTGCCGGCCGTACCACCAGCTGAGCCGAAATGACAGAGGCTATTTACCGCGCGTATTGTGCTCGTCGATCTCTTTCTGCTCAGTGCGATCGGAAGCCTTGCGCTCTTCCTTGCGGTAGCGTTCGACAACCTTGCCCAGAGCCTGTGTGCGGGTGTGTTTCTGCTTCCAGTTGTCCTTGTGGGAACTGTGGGTAGCCATGCTGGCGGTCACTACCTTCTGCTGTTGCTCGATCGCCTCATCCAATTTGGTCAGAAAAGCCCGGTACTCCTGCAGCTGATTGGCGCTCATGCCCTGCGCGGCGACCTGCTGAAAACGATCCATATACTCCTGATGATACTGTTTGAGTTGTGCCAGCTTGGCCTCCTCCTGCGCCAGATTCCTGCGCGCCTTGCCCATGGTACGGGCGGCATTGAGCTCCTTGTTGGCCGCGACCTGATGTACCGGTTTGAGTCGTTTGGAAGGAGACATCGCTGCTTATCCTCGATTCTGATTTATTGGTTGTGGCAGATTGAGTCCTTCCGTGACATCTACATTTTCCTCCTCCTCGTCGGGGAACAGCGCATCGAGCTCCTCCAAACTCTGCGCGAGATTCACCGGGATGTGCATATCCTGGCGCAGGAATCGGTTCAGCGCCGGCATCGCCGAGATGGCAATATCGATCTGTTCATCGCTACCCTGTTCATAGGCACCCACACTGATCAGATCCCGATTCTGCTGATATAAAGAGTATAGGTGCTTGAAGGCGCGCGCGGCATCCTGGTGACCATAGGTGGTGACATCGTTCATGGCGCGGCTGATCGATGCCTCGATATCGATCGCGGGATAGTGTCCACTGTCGGCCAGTTGCCGGGAGAGCACGATGTGTCCGTCAAGGATCGCCCGCGCCGCATCCGCGATGGGATCGTTCTGGTCGTCACCCTCGGTCAGCACGGTGTAGAAAGCGGTGATCGAGCCACCCCCCTTGTCTCCGTTGCCGGCCCGCTCTACCAGTTGCGGCAGCTTGGCGAAAACCGACGGCGGGTAACCCTTGGTGGCAGGCGGTTCGTGGATCGCCAGGGCGATCTCCCGCTGCGCCTGAGCGTAGCGGGTGAGGGAATCCATCAGCAACAGCACATGCTTGCCCTGCTCGCGGAAGTGCTCAGCAATACTGGTGGCCAACATGGCACCGTGCATCCGGCGTAATGGTGGATTGTCCGCCGGCACCGCCACCACAACCGCCCGCTTCAACCCCTCCTTGCCGAGAATATTCTCCACGAACTCCTTCACCTCGCGGCCGCGTTCGCCGATCAGTGCCACTACGGTGACATCGGCATTGGTATAGCGGGTCATCATGCCCAGCAACACACTCTTACCCACACCGGAACCGGCAAACAGACCCAGCCGTTGACCACGGCCGACGCTAAGCAAGGCATTGATGGCGCGCACTCCCACATCGAGCGGTTCACGGATCGGCGTTCGCGCCAGCGGATTGAAGGTTTTGCCCGTGAGCGGTCGATGCTCGTCGCTGTGGATGGCGCCCAGACCATCGAGCGGGAGCCCGGCACCGTCGATGACCCGTCCCAGCAGTTGATCCCCCACCACCGCTTCGCAAACGCGTCCCGTGGGAATCACCCGGGCACCCTGCTCCAGGCCCCGGATGTCGCCGGTGGGCATCAGATAGAGACTCTCCTCACCGAAACCGACCACCTCCGCTTCGATATGGGCGCCGTTGCTGCTGACGATATCGCACTGGCCGCCGATGGCGGCGCGACAGCCGATCGACTCCAGGGTGAGTCCGACCATGCGGGTCAAGCGCCCTTCCACCACCAAACCGCGATCGTCGCCGAGGCGATCTTCGTAGCGTTTCAGGCGCTCGGCCCAGAGACCCTGACGTTCCTTACCCAGCAGCAGCGACATCTAGTCTTGCTCCTCCTGCTCATCAACCGACCGCGCACCCGCCAGCAGCGGCGCGATGAGGCTGGTCAATCTTGAGTCGAGGGTGGCGTCGATCTGAGAGCTATCGGTGACCACCTTGCAGCCGCCCCGGTCGATCACCGGATCCTCCACCAGGCTCCAGCCGACCTCGGTGTCACCCAGGGCATAGATCTCTCGGATCAGATCCGCATCCTCGGGATGCACCAACAAGCGCACATTGCGCGAGTTGACCGGCAGGATGGAGAGGGCCTCGCGGACCACGCCGATAATCAGGTTGGGATCACTCTTCACCTCACGTCGTACCAGCTGGCGCACGATGGCGATGATCAGGGAGAGCAACTCACGTTCGACCTGGTTGTCGAGTTCGTGTAACGGACGTTCGAAGGTCTTCAGTAACCGGTCGAGTTGTCCGGTTGCATGTTCGAGTTCTTTCCTCGCCTGCTCCACTCCCTCTTTGTGGCCAAATTCGAATCCCTCGCGACGCCCCTGCTCGTAACCCTCCTCATAGGCCGCCTTCTGCAGCTTTTGCAGCTGCTGGGTCGTAGGCGGGTTTGATGGCGCTTGCAGGGTGCGTTGAGTTCCCACCTTGCCGCCGTTGATATCCGGCGGCAACCACTGTCTGACATCGCTGGTCACCTGATCATCGTCCGCTTTAGATGAACTCATCACCAGCGCCTCCCAGCATGATCTCGCCGGCATCGGCCAGACGGCGGGCTACCACGAGAATCTCTTTCTGCGCGGCCTCGACGTCGCTGAGTTTGGCGGGAGCGGCCGCTTCCAGGTCGTCCTTGAGCATTTCGGCGGCACGTTTGGACATGTTCTTGAAGATCTTGTCTTTGAGTAATTCCTCGGCGCCGCGCATGGCCAACAGCAGCTGCTCGGTGCTGACTTCCCGGAGCAGGGTCTGGATACCCCGATCGTCCACATCGATCAGGTTCTCGAACACGAACATGTTGTCCTGCAGCTCCTGACCGAGATCGGAATCGACCTCGATGATCTCTTCCATCAGCTTACTTTCGACCGCACCATCGAGCATGTTGAGAATTTCGGCGGCGGTCTTGACGCCCCCCAGGGAGGATGATTTGACATTGCTGGCGCCAGAGAACTGCTTATCCAGGATCTCGTCCAGCTCCTGCAGCGCCGTCGGCTGGATGCCATCGAGGGTGGCGATGCGCATGATGACATCGGTGCGCACTCGCTCCGGGAATTGACTCACCACCTGCGCCGCCTGATCGCTCTCCAGGAATGAGAGAACAATGGCGATGATCTGTGGATGCTCCAGACGAATCATCTCGGCGATGGCGCGGGGATCCATCCATTTAAGCTGCTCCAGACCCTTGCTGTTGCGGCCCAGCAGGATACGGTCGATAACGCCTCCGGCCTTGTCCTCGCCCAGCGCGTTGGTGAGCATGTTGCGGATGTATTCGTCGGAACCGAGACCCAGGGCGGTCTGTTTCTCCAGGGTGGCGACAAAGTGACGCATCACCCCTTCCATCTGATCGGTGGAGACGTCGGTCAGGCTGGCCATGGCCAGGCCCACGTCCTGCACCTCCTTGGGCCCCATGTGGCGCAGCAACTCCGCCGCATCCTTCTCGCCCAGGGCAAGCAGCAGGATGGCGGCGCGTTCAACGCCGCCGATCTTGCGCACCTCTTCCGGTACGGCAGCTGGAGGCTGAGGATTGGCTTTTGTACTAGTGTCTGCCATCTTCTGAGATCCACTTTCTGACGACCTGGGCGACCCGTTTCGGGTCATCTGCAATCATATTACGCGCCGCATCCAGCGTCTTCTCATAGGTGCGCGGTCCGGGCAAATGGAGGGAAGTGTCGTCCATTTCCAATCCTGCCATTTCAGCGCCCGCTCCCGCTGGATAGCCACCGGGCACGCCGGCACCGGCGGCGGTTGCCAGTTGACTAGGAGTATGGACCACGGAGGCGGCGCGTAACAGGCGCGACATGGCCGGTTTCACCACCAGCAGGATCAGCAGCAGGGCCAGTACCCAACCGCCGGCCTGGCGCACTATGTCCCAAAACCAGCTCTCCTCCCACATCGCCACCTGAGGCAGCGGTTCCGGTTCCGCCGGCACGAAGAAGGATTCGCTGATGACCTGCACGCTGTCACCGCGCTGAAGATCAAAGCCGACAGCATCCTTCACCAGATTGGAGATCCGGGTGATCTCTTCCGGTGTACGCGTTGTCGCCACCGGTTGTCCGCCCTCACCCGCCACGTAGCGCTCATTGACCACCACCGCGACCGAGAGACGACGCAGCCGGTTATTGGGTAACCGGGTATGACTGACGGTCTTGTCGACCTCGTAATTGCGGGTCGCCCGTGTGCTGGAATTGAGGGGTGTTCCGCCCGCTCCGGCGGCGGCGCCACCGGCAATTTCAGGCGCCACACCCGCCGCGGGCGGCTGGTTGGAGAGCGCGCCGGGCACGCCCTGGACCTCACTTAGCAGGCTCTTCTGCTCATTGAGCTGTTCAGAACGCAAGGCGTTGGCATCCGGGTTGAAATACTCCTGGGTCTGCTCGGTCATGGTGAAATCCACATCCGCCGTAACCTCGGCGCGCAGATTGTCCCGGCCCAACAGCGGAGCCAGGATATCCTCGATGCGCTGCTTATAGTGATCTTCCAAACCCCGGGTGTATTCGAACTGGCTGCTGGTCAGCTCCATTTCACGGGAATCCTTCTTGCTGCTCAGCAGACGTCCGCGCTGATCCACCACGGTGACCTTGCCCACCTCCAGCTCAGGTACGCTGGCGGCAACCAGATGGGTGATCGCCTCGACCTGCCCCTTTTCCAGGTTTCTCCCCGGATAGAGTTTGACCACTACCGAAGCGCTGGGAAATTTACGCTTGCGGATGAATACAGACTGCTTGGGCGTCGCCAGGTGAACCCGGGCCGATTCCACATTCGCCAGGGTCATCACAGAGCGAGCCAACTCGCCTTCGATGGCGCGCTGGTAACGGGCCGACTCCATCAAACGGCTGGTGGTAAAACCGGTATCCTCCTGCATCAGCTCAAAGCCGACAGAGCCAGATTGCGGCAAACCCTGGCCGGCAAGTTTCATCCGTGCCTCGCGCAGGCTACCACTCGGCACCATGACGATGCCGTTGGCTTGATCGATCTCGTATTCGATACCGGCCGACTGTAACGCCTGGGCAATCTCCATGGCGTCCTTCTGTGCCAGATTGCCATAGAGTGGTGCATAAGTCGGTGTCCGCGACCACAACACGATGGCCACACCCAGGGCCACGCTGGCGGCAATGCCCACCATCACCGCAATCTGGCGAACCACCGGGTTACTTTGCAGGCCGCCGGCCACCTGGATTTGGCCGCCATTTTGCTGAGCTGTTGCTTCTGCCATGATTCTTTCGCTTTATCAGTTAGTTAGATCGGCATATTCATCACGTCCTTATACGCCTCAATCAGCTTGTTGCGTACCTGGACCATCGCTTCAAAGGAGAGACTCGACTTCTGAGCCGCGATCATTACCTGCGCCAGATCCATATCGCCCTCCCCCTTCTCGAAGGCCTCGCGCATGGCACTGGCCTCCTGTTGGATCTCGTTGACCTGATCGATCGACTGTTTCAGCAGGGCACCGAAGTCGGCTCCGCCACTGCGCGGTGACTCCTCGGTCCGGTTACCCGCCTCGGCGGACATGGCCCGCATCTGCGCCAAAACCTGATCGATATTCATGTTGGTGTTCATCTCAATCTTCCCCAAGCAAAACCTATCAGTGACCTATACGCACTATCCGTACCAGCCCGCTCAGCCAGGAATCGGTACGCCAGCCTCACGCATGCGGGCGATCTTGTAGCGCAGCGTACGCTCACTGATGCCCAGTTTTTCAGCCACCCGCTTACGGCTGCCGCTGCCCTCCTCCAGGGCATCCAAAATCATCTGTTCCTCCACCGAACGCAGGTCTTCCGGTAGGCGCCCATTGGCGGCAGGAAGCCTGCGTTCCTGTCCGGCAACCGGTTGCGCAGTCTCTTCAAAGCAGAGATCCTGCTCTCTGATCAGGTGGTTGTCGTACAGGATCAGTGCCCGCTGCATCAGGTTGTCGAGCTCACGGATATTGCCCGGCCAGCTGTGGCGCAAAAGGTGCTGTTTGGCCTCGTTACTGAGTTCCGGCAGCGACTCGCCGGGACGCAGGCTCTTCTGCAGCAGATAGCGGGCCAGGGGCAGGATGTCGCGCTGACGTTCGCGCAGTGGCGGCAGCGTGAGCGGGAACACATTCAGGCGATAGTAGAGATCCTCGCGGAAACGTCCGGCGGATACCTCTTCACGCAGCTTGCGGTTGGTCGTGGCCAGTACCCGCACGTCGAGTTCGATCAGCTTGCGTCCGCCCAGGCGCTCCAATTCGCGCTCCTGCAGCACCCGTAACAGCTTGGCCTGCAGCGCCAGACTCATCTCTGAGATCTCATCCAGCAGCAGGGTACCGCCCTGGGCCTGTTCGAACTTGCCGGGTGCCGACTGATAGGCGCCGGTAAAAGCCCCCTTCTCGTAGCCAAACAAGACTGCCTCCAGCATATTCTCCGGGATGGCGGCGCAGTTGATGGCGACGAAGGGTCCCTCGACACGCGGGGAACACTGGTGGATATAGCGGGCGAAAACCTCCTTACCGGTACCGCTCTCGCCGTTCAGCAACACAGTGGCCTCGCTGCGGGCAACCCGGCGGGCGAGTTCCAACACCTCGCGACTGCGCAAATCTTCGACCACCGGGCCGTCGATTGGCGACTCGTTGGCCGGTTTGATATGCCCGGCCACCTTGCTGACCAGCACTTCGGCTTCAAAGGGCTTGACCAGATAGTCGACCGCGCCATCGTGCATTGCCGCCACCGCCTTCTCGATACTGCCGTAAGCGGTCATCAGCAACACGGGCAGCTCCGGATGGGTCGCCTTGATCTCACACAACAGAGTGTGACCATCCATGGGTCGCATCTGCACATCGCTGACCACCATGCCGACCCGCTCCTGACGCAGTATCTCAAGGGCATCATTACCCTCGCCGGCCACCTTCACCGGATAGCCGGCCAGCTCGAGTGTATCGCTCAAGGCCTCGCGCAGGGCCGGGTCGTCTTCCACAATCAGGACCGTTGCCAAACTCATGACAGGCTCCTTATTTCATGCTCTTTTTTTCTGTAATTGGGGCTGGCGGGCGGTTGCTCGATCAGCGCTTCCGCGGTTTCCAATGCCAGTGGAAAGCGAATACGGAAGCAGGCGCCTCCCGACCTTCCCAGCTCCAGATGAATCTCGCCACCGTGGCTGAGAACCAGATTCTGTACCACTGCCAGTCCCAGTCCGGTACCACCACTGCGCGTGGTGAAAAAGGGGTCGAAAACCCGCTCACGCAGAGTTTCCGGTACACCGGTGCCGTCGTCCGAAAAATCGATCGCGATTTCGTTGTCGACACGGAGTGAGACGTCAATATGGGAGGCGTGGTGTTGGATGGCGTTTTCCAGCAGATTGTTGAAGAGTCCCTGCAGGGCATCTTCGCGACCAATCATGCGTGCCGCGCCCCGGCTCCGGTCATCCAGGTGCAGTTCACTCTCGCTGTCCGCCAGGGTCTGTTCGGCCGCAAGAGCAAAGTTTTTCAGGGTATCACTAAGCGCCACCACGCTCTCTCCGGCCTCTCCGCCATGGGCAAACATCAGAATGTCCTGGATCTGCCGCTCCATGTGCTGCAGCCGATTGCGTAATTTGGCGGTGAACTGACGGCGCTTGGCCGGATCGAGCTCATCGGCGGCCAAGTGGGAGCTATAGAGCAAAGCGGTACTCAACGGGGTACGCATCTGATGCGCCAGTTGAGCCGACATCTCACCCATTGCGGTCAGCCGTTCACGACGATTGAGCCGCTCCTGCAGGCGACGGGTTTCAGTCACGTCGAGCATCACAAGAATCCTGCCGGGCGCCTGCTCCAGATCGCTGGAGGTCAAGGTCAACAGACGCCCACATCGCAGCTTCAACTCATGGCCACCCATACCGCCGGTCAGAGCCACTTCCTGCAGAATCTCCTCCCAGCGACTGCCGATTCCGAGTGGCCCCAGCAGCTGCTCCGCCGCCGGATTGAACTCCCGGACCCGCTCTTCCCCATCCAATACGATCACCGCCGCGGGCAAGGTCTCCAGCAACCGCTCCAGGCGGTCCGCCAGACGCTCTTTTTCCGCCAGCTGAACCATCCGCTCGCTACGCGCGGCAGCCAGTTCCTGACTCAACTCGAACACCTGTAGCTGCAACTGCCGATAGGAGCCCGTCAGCTCCTCGGAGAGTTGATTGAACAGGAGGAATGCCGACTCCAGGGCGTGTTGTTTATCGGTTAGGGAAGCTTTGGGTGGCACGTCTTGCGACCTCTGTCGTCGTATGTCTCATGACATAGACAATTAGGCAAAATGCATGCCTAAATATTATTATCTTTTATTACAGTAAGTTACAGAGATTAACTTAGGGGCGTGTCAAATTCCCGGCGACTCGGTATGACGCTGAAGACCATATTTGCGCAATTTTTCGACGAGTGTGGTTCGACGCATGTGCAAGCGTTTGGCGGCGTGGGCGACGATGCCGTCGGATTCATCCAAGGCCTGCTGGATCAGGCTCTGCTCCAGGGTGTTGAGATGCGCCTTGAGATCGAGGCCATCGCTGGGCAGCCGCGGAGCGGTGACAGTGGTGTCGGGTTCGCTGCCGGAGAGGGAGACCTGCGGCAGCTGTGTGGTATCCATGCTGCCGCCGGCAGGACGGAATTTATCCGGTAGCTCCGACACGTCAACCACGCCATAGGGGTGAAGAATGGCCAGACGTTCGATCAGGTTGGCCAGCTCTCGCACGTTACCGGGCCACCGGTAGTGACTGAGCGCGGCAATGGCGGCCGGCGTCAGACGTACCGATCCCCGCTTCTCGTTCTCGATGCGGTGGATCAGATCGTTGACCAGGACCGGGATATCCTCGACCCGCTTGCGCAGCGGCGGCATCTCGATGGGGAAGACATTCAGTCGGTAGAAGAGGTCTTCGCGGAAATCCCCGCTTTTGATGGCCTCTTCCAGGTTGCGATGGGTGGCGGCGATAATGCGTACGTTACAGGGAATGGTCTTGTTGCTGCCAACCCGTTCGAAGGTGCGTTCCTGCAACACACGTAACAGCTTGACCTGCATCGGCATACTCATGTCGCCGATTTCGTCGAGAAAGAGGGTGCCTCCCTCAGCCATTTCGAAACGGCCCTGACGGGCGCAGATGGCGCCGGTGAATGCCCCTTTCTCGTGTCCAAACAGCTCGCTCTCGAGCAAATCGCCAGGAATAGCACCACAGTTGACCGGCACGAACGGCTTGCCGCGTCGTACCGAATGGAAGTGGAGTTTGCGCGCCACCACCTCCTTGCCGGTGCCCGATTCACCCAGAATCAGTACCGTCGCCTCAGAATCGGCCACTTGCTCTATCATCTTGTTGACCTGGCGTGTCGCCCGGCTGCTGCCCGAGAGGCTGCGAAACAGTTCCACCGGTCGGGATCTGATTCCCGATAGGCTGCGAGATTCCTGAAAAACCTGGGCCTTGTGCGCCAACGCCATCAGATCGTCGTAATGGGTGGGAAGTTTGAAGTTGCCGACCAGGTTGTCGAAGCCGTCAACCTTCTCGGGTATCCCCTCCCCCTCGTTGTAGATTTGGAAAGCGGGGATCGAGGGATCCTCCCGGGAGAGTCTGTCGAGCAATCGCTTGCGTTCTTCCAAGTCATACCCGGAACCCAACAACACCGCGATACAATCATCGGATGATTCGCTCAGGAGTGTGTGAAACTCCTCAGGGCTATTGACCGGCAGGATATTGCCCTCGACAAAAGCGAAAATCTGCTCCAGATAACTCAGCCGTTGGGGATCGCTGTCGAATAGGAAGACACTAAGATTTGGAAACACCAGACTCACTTTCTCTTGTTCAGGCTTCATAAGGTATAAATCCCTCTGCCCTGTGGTGGCTATCCTGCCCAAGCTGCTTCGAAGTTAAGCAGTAAAACTACAAAATGTCAAAAATACGTCGATCCAATATTAAGCATAAGAAATATCGCTTATCGTCTTGTTCTAAAAGATAATAGACGAGATTTTCATCGTCGTCGAAGACCACTCGCCAAGGGTGGCTTAAGTTCCTGAACCCATAACGGAAAACCGACACGCTCGCCACACAGCATCCGCCATATCTCTGTCAGCCAGCCCGAAAAGTTTCATCCGGGAACCCGTTTCCGCTCCCCGAACCTGACAATTCCTAATGTGGTTTTATTTAACATGAATCGATATATACTTTTCTTAATAAAAGTCGAATCTGAGATAGCTCCATGCCCAAACTCACTCTCACCTTTAAGGGACACATCATCAATGTCTACCACCTCGAAAAGGGGAAGACCTGTATTGGGCGTGATGCAGGGTGTGACATCGTCATCGACAGCCTGGCCATCGCACCGCAACAAGCGCTGATCCGTCAAAGCAATGACAATGAATATCAGTTGGAGGCCATGGACGAAGCCTTTCCCGTACTGCTCAATCGCGAAAAGGTAGAAGTCACTCCGCTGTCGCACGGTGACGTGATTCAGGTTGGGAAGCACACCTTGACTTATGCGGAAGACGTAATGGAGTTGGGTGCCGACCTGGGAAGCACACTGCAAGCAGAGCAGGATGCGGAAGCAGGGAGAAATCCCGACGAACCCCCCTCTTCCGGCATGTTGCAAATCATGAATGGCGAGAACTTCGGACGCGTTATTCCATTGAATCGCAACATGACTCGCATTGGCCATGCCGGGGGGGATTGCGCCATGATCTCGAAACGGGATGAAGGCTATTTCCTCTCATTTCTGGAAGGCCTCAATCCTCCTGTGGTCAATCGCATTTCGATCGGTAACGGCAGTCACCAATTAAACAATGGCGACATCATCGAAGTAGGCGGCACCAAAATGCAGTTTCACAGTTGAGGCGGAGAACATGAACGAAACCAAATCGAGTGAGCGCAGACGTTTTCACCGCATCCTGTTCGATGCCCCCACACAGATCGAAACGGCCGACGAAACCTTACATACCCAACTGCTCGACATATCCCTCAAAGGCGCCCTGGCTCGCATCCCCGAACACTGGCATCCCGATGCCGGTCAACCGGTTACACTCCATGTAATGTTGGATGAGGGGGGTACAGAGATCACCATGCATGCCCTGTGCGCCCACATTGAGGCCGATCAGGTCGGTTTCCTTTGTGACGAAATCGATATGGACAGTATCACCCGTCTGAAACGCCTGGTGGAGTTGAACATTGGTGATGAGGATCTGTTACAGCGTGATCTGGCCGCACTGGGCTAATCGCGAATCCCTCGACCCAGACTCAACCAGCGTCTCCTCAAATCTGCTGAAGCAGTTCGGCCAGGTTATCAACCGCCACCACATCCAGCCCATCGATAGCCTGCTTGGGTCGGTTGGCCCGGGGCACGAGAGCACGCTTGAAGCCGTGCTTCGCCGCCTCTTTCAGCCTCTCCTGGCCGTTGGGCACCGGGCGGATCTCACCGGTCAGCCCGACCTCGCCAAAGACCACCAGACCCCGTTCCAGGGGGCGATCGCGAAAACTCGACAGGGCCGCCATCAAGACGGCCAAATCGGCTGCGGTCTCGGTAATGCGCACCCCCCCCACCACATTCACATAGACATCCTGGTCGAACATGCCGATGCCACCATGGCGGTGCAACACCGCCAGCAGCATGGAAAGGCGGTTCTGCTCCAGGCCGAGAGTGACCCGTCGCGGGTTGGCCAGGGGACTCTCGTCGACCAGGGCCTGCACCTCAACCAGCAATGGACGGGTACCCTCCCGGGTTACCAGGATGACGCTGCCAGGCACCGATTCGGCCTGACGTGAGAGGAAGATGGCGGAGGGATTGCTGACCTCCTTCAGTCCCTTGTCGGTCATGGCGAAGACACCCAGCTCATTGACCGCGCCGAAGCGGTTCTTGATGGTGCGGATAAGACGAAACTGGCTGCCGGCCTCGCCCTCGAAATAGAGCACGGTGTCGACCATATGTTCCAACACCCTTGGCCCCGCCAGGTTACCCTCCTTGGTCACATGGCCGACCAGGAAGACCACCGTACCACTGCGCTTGGCAAAGTGGACCAACTGCGCGGTTGCCTCGCGTACCTGGGAGACTGACCCGGGGGCCGATTGCAGCTGTTCCGTGTACATGGTCTGAATGGAATCGACCACCATCACCCGTGGCTTTTCCCGCTCTCCGTTGGCGACGATGCGTTCGACACAGGTCTCGGGCAGCAACCGCAGCGTTTCAGCGGGCAGACCCAGGCGTTGGGCTCGCAAAGAGATCTGGCGCGGTGACTCCTCGCCGGAAACATAGAGGGTCGGCATGTCACGGGAGAGCCTGGCCAGGGCCTGAATCAGCAGGGTCGACTTGCCAATGCCGGGATCACCGCCGATCAGCACCACCGAACCGTCCACCAAGCCGCCTCCCAGCACGCGGTCGAGCTCTCCGCTATGGGTGGGGTAGCGGGCCTCCCGCTCGGTCTCCACATCCGCCAGCATCAGCACCTCTGCCGAGCGCTCACCGGCATAACCGCTGAAGCGTCCTGAAGATTGCCCGGGCGAAACCGGCGCGAGGCTCTCCTCCATGACGTTCCAGGCCAGACACTCCGAACACTGACCGGCCCATTTGGGTGAGGTCGCACCGCAGGCGCTACATACATAGACGGATTTGGCCGATTTCCTACCACCCTGTGCCATTAGTACACCTCGTTATCGATCCTGTACCCTTCAGCGTGCCATGAAGGGGCTAGCTGCTGGCAGGCAGCCGGCAATGGCCCAACCCTTGTCAAGCGGCATAGCGCCTCAGATGGCCCCTTCCTGGCGCGCCCGAAGTGAGCCACCCCAATACGCCAGTCCTGCGTTGCCGCTCTTGGAAAGGGCATGCCATTCCCGGCGAGCCACGCCTCGTTCTGGCGTATCGGGGTGGCTCTGAAGGGTACAGAGTCTATGATGGGGTGCACTGACTCTCCTCCTGGTTCAGATCGATGAATTCGACCCGGCCGGAAACATTACAGAAAAGCTGATAGGCAATGGTGCCCGCATGTTCCGCCACCTCCTCCGCCGGCAGACCCGCGCCCCAGAGTATCGCCTCCTCACCCACCCGAAGATCGGGAAAGTCGCGGGCATCCAATGTGATCATGTCCATGGAGACCCGGCCGATCAACGGTAACCGCCGCCCACCGACCAGCACCGGCGTGCCGTCGCGGGCATGCCGTGGGTAGCCATCCCCGTAGCCCGCCGCCACTACCGCCACAGGCATCCCCTGCGGACAACGGTAGTGTCCACCGTAGCCGATGGGATCGCCCTGTTTGGCCTGCTTCACCGCGATGACACGACTGCGAAACGTCATCACCGGACGCAGGCCATTGCGCTCACCACGACCGCCGACAAAGGGCGAGGCGCCGTAGAGCATGATTCCGGGTCGTACCCAATCCCGGTGCGAGGTCTCGAAGGCCAGTATGCCGGCCGAATTGGCGATGGAGCAGTAGTGACACTGATCCAGCGAGAGGGCGTCGAATCGATGCAGTTGGGTCTCAGTGGTGCTGTCGCCGGGGATGTCCGCATTGGCCAGATGAGTCAGGCAATTGAGTCTCCCTACCCGTGGATGCGCCTGCAGCAGTTGCACGATGCCATCGACCAGACCCGGCAGGAAACCGAGGCGGTGCATCCCGGTATCGACCTTGAGCCACACAGTCAGTGGGGGGGTGTCGGCGGGTAACGCATCGAGCAGTTCCAATTGCTGGTTTTGATGCAGCGTGATTTCAAAACCCAGCCGTGCGGCCAGCGCCATCTCTTTCGATGTATAGCAGCCGCCAAGAACCAGAATCGGCCGCTCCAAGCCGTATTCCCGCAACCGCTGGGCCTCGTCGATACGGGCCACTGCATAACCGTCGGCCTGTGTGAGGGTGCGGGCGACCCTTTCAACGCCGTGCCCGTAGGCGTCCGCTTTGAGTACTGCCCAGATGCGGCTGTTCGGCGCCGCCTCGCGAACTCTTCGAATATTGTGCCGCAGCGCGGCGTGGTCGATCAGTGCCTGAGGGGCATAGGCCATCAATAGCCCTCGTCACCGTAGACGTTGTCGATGTAGTTCTCGAATTTGGTGTATTTACCGAGGAAGGTCAGTCGCGTGGTACCGATGGGCCCGTTACGCTGCTTGCCGATGATGATCTCGGCAATCCCCTTGTCGGGACTGTCCTCGTTATAGACCTCGTCGCGGTAGATGAAGACGATCAGATCCGCATCCTGTTCGATGGCGCCCGACTCGCGCAGGTCCGACATGATGGGCCGTTTATTGGTGCGCTGTTCCAGACTGCGGTTGAGCTGTGACAGGGCGATCACCGGCACGTCGATCTCCTTGGCCAGAGCCTTCAACGAACGGGAGATGGCGGAGATCTCATTGGTGCGGTTCTCCCCTTCCCCCGGCGCCTGCATCAGCTGCAGGTAGTCGATTACGATCAGGCCCAGGTCGTCGTGTTCCCGTTTCAGGCGGCGTGCCCGCGCACGCACCTCGGTAGGCGACATGGCCGGCGTGTCATCGATATAGAGTCGGGTCTCCGCCAGCATGCTGACCGCCGAGGAGAGGCGTGGCCACTCGTCGTCTTCCAACTTACCGGTGCGCACCCGCAGTTGATCGATGCGGCCCAGGGAGGACATCATGCGCATGGCCAAGGCATCGCCGGGCATCTCCATACTGAATACCGCCACGGCCTTACCCCCCTGGATGGCCACGTTCTCCGCGATATTCATGGCGAAGGTGGTCTTACCCATGGAGGGACGTCCGGCGACGATAATCAGATCAGCGTGCTGCAGACCCGAGGTCATCATGTCGAAATCGCTGAAACCGGTACTCACCCCGGTGATTGGCTCATCCTGCTGAAACAGAGTTTCGATACGGTCAACCGCCTTTGTGAGCAGGGACTTGATCGGTGCGAAGCCACCACCTCCGCGGGTGGTCTGCTCGGCAATTTGAAACACCTTGCGCTCCGCCTCGTCCAGCAATTCAGCGCATTTGCGCCCCTGTGGGCGGTAGGCGCTCTCAGCGATGTCGCTGCTGACCGAGATCAGCTGACGCATGACCGAATATTCGCGCACGATATTGGCGTAGGATTTAATATTGGCGGCGCTCGGCGTCTCCTCCGCCAGACGAACCAGATAGGGCAAGCCGCCCACGTCCACCAGCTCGCCGTTACGCTCCAGATGCTCGGCCAGGGTGACCACATCGAAGGGCTGCCCTTCATTCGCCTGCGTGCTGATGGCGGCAAAGATAAGGCGATGCTCCTTTCGGTAGAAATCCCCTTCCAGCACCAGGTCGGCAATCCGTTCCCAAGCGCTGTTGTCGAGCATCAGCCCGCCGATTACAGACTGCTCGCCCTGTATGGAGTGAGGCGGCATCTTGATGGCGCGGGTCTCCGTATCCGGATAGCTGGGAATTTCGTCAGGGTATGCGGCTTCAGACATGAGCGGTATCTACGGGCATGGCAGACATGAGATTTCGTAGCATAAGTGATCGTGGAGCTTAGCGAAAGGGAGAGCCAGCAGGTTGTGACCATTCTTATTAGCCCGGCGACTAAATAGGCCAGATTCAGGGCTTCAAGCATGCTCTTGAACATGGCGCGGTTCGCAGGCAAGCGGGGGGCCCGTATCAAGCGCCGCAACGCAGAGCGAGAGTATGCTCGAAGGCCCCCTAACAGTCGGATTCTAAAAAGGACAGGTCAGGTGAAATATCTTGCGGGAAGTAGGTTCCGGGAACACAAAAGCACCCACACCCTGGTAACGCTTCGACTGTCAAGCAAAGCGCGACACCCCCAATCGACCCGGCAGCTCAGGCCGCCGAATCGATTGGGGATTAGTCCGACCGCGTTCAGGCTTCAGGATTGATGGTCAGCTTGATGGTCGCGTTCACATCCGCATGCAGATGGATGTCGACCTCATATTCACCGGTGACACGGAAAGGGCCGTTCGGCAACAGCACTTCTCGTTTCTCCAGTTGCTGTCCGGCATCACTGACTGCCTTGGCGATGTCACTGGTGCCGACGGAACCGAACAGTCGACCTTCATCACCCGACTTGCAGTTGACGCTGATGGCCAGACCATCGAGCTGGGCTTTGCGTGCTTCGGCCGCAGCCAGTTTTCCTGCCGCCTCTTTTTCCAGTTCGGCACGGCGGGCCTCGAACACCTTCAGGTTCTCTTCCGTGGCTGGAACAGCCTTACCGGAGGGGATCAGGAAGTTACGTCCGTAACCGTTCTTTACGTGTACCTTGTCACCCAGATCACCCAGGTTATCGACTTTCTGCAACAGAATAATATCCATTGTAATCACCTTCTTATCGGTCAAATCTTTTCATAGTCTTGCTGTTCAGCCGCATTGGAGGAATTTCTCCGATGCCTGAGTGTTCCGGTTTGACTACCCCTTGAGCGGGAAGCGGTTTCGGAAGTCCATCCAGACATCCAGCAGGCCAATGGTGACTAGCACCATCGCCATTTGCGGCAAAAACAACAACAACAGCACATAGGTCGCGACCAACCAGCGTTTCGAGCTTTGCATGGCACCGAACACCCCGTGGGCTACAGCCAGGCCTTGCAGCGGGAACAGCGACATCACAATCAGTCCCAGGCAGTTCACCCACACCGGCAGCACCATGCCGGGAATCAGCCAGAAGACCAATACAATGCCTCCGACTGCGCCCAGACTCCGATGGAGCCTCAGCTGACGAAACTCAGCGGAGAATCCTCCCGGGTTATAAAGCAGCGACTGCCACCAGCGCGCCAGATAGAGGCTGAACAGCAGCTGCAGCATGATGCCCGCAGCCACCACCCCACACATCAGGGGCGCCAGTTGCGCAACTACGCCCACGCTCTGGGCCTGATCGAAAAAACCCGCCTCCACAAACCGCTGCGCCATCGGTTCCAAATGCTCCCGCCAGAACTCAGCGGGGTTGCCGATGACCAGGATCTGCACCACATACGCCAGGAATCCGAAACCCAGTGCGGCATGGGTGGCCAGAGTCAGCGAGCGACTGCTTCGCAGCAATCCAGCCAGAAGTCCTGTGGGTAGCCACTGCAACAGCAGGAAAACCAGGACGGGTAGCGGATTGCCAAAGATCAGGAACATCAGCAGCCCGGTTGCCACGGTTGAAGCAGCGGCGGTCATTGCCCCTGATTTCAAACCCTGACGGAGGCTTACCAGACCCACGCTCGCGCTACTGAGAAGGCCGATCAGCGGGAACAGCAGAGAGAGAATCACCAGCACGGTGGTTGCCATCACCGATTGGGATAATCCCTGCATCACAAAGGATGCGAGCCGCTTCATACCGCTGTCCGGTCGGTCAAATAACTCCCTTAGTGCTGATCGGTATAAGGCAGCAGGGCCAGATAGCGAGCCCGCTTGATCGCGGTGGCCAGCTGACGCTGATACTTTGCCTTGGTTCCAGTGATGCGGCTGGGAACGATCTTACCGCTCTCACTCACGTATGCCTTGAGCAGGTTGAGATCTTTGTAGTCGATCTCGGTAATGCCCTCTGCCGTAAAACGGCAATATTTCTTGCGACGAAAAAAACGCGCCATTTGTTCAGTCCTCTGTCAGTCTGTGCTTACTCTTCGGCCTCGGATTCAACCACTTCTTCCGAGTCGCTTTCCTCCCCATCATCATCATCATCGTCGTCGTCATCGCGCTGACGGGATGAAGCGCCACTGTCATCGTCATCCTGCGACTTGGCCAGCTGAGAGACCTCAGTGATTGCCTCGTCACGACGGATGATCATGTTGCGAAGGACTGCATCATTGAATCGGAATGCGCTTTCAAGTTCCGACAGCGCTTCGCTGTCGCACTCGACATTCATCAGAACGTAGTGCGCCTTGTGGATCTTGTTGATGGGATATGCCAGCTGACGACGGCCCCAATCCTCCAAACGGTGGATGGCGCCACCTTTGGATTCGATACCCGAGCGGTAACGCTCGATCATAGCGGGAACCTGTTCACTCTGGTCCGGATGGACCAGGAACACGACTTCATAGTGCCTCATTGTCTCTCCTTACGGGTTAGGCAGCCTTCCGCACAGTGCGATAAGGCAAGGAGTGGCGCCCTTTACTGGGACACCAGGGAGCGCGGATTCTACACAATCAAAGGCTTATCCGCAACTTGGGTGGACACAAACAGGTTGATGTGGGGATCGAGAAGGCTGGGGAACCTCTGAATGAGACCGGGCCGAACCGATTGTCGATCAAAATGGCCGCTTCAAGGTGCACCCCGCTCCCCCAAGAGCACTTCTCTTCGGGGCGCGGATCGCACGTAATAACCCGCTATTGCCAAGATCCGCAACGCCGAAGCGGTGTATTTCGGCGACAGGATGTCGCTCCACGACTTGATCAGAGATTCCCTTGAGAACTGGCGATCAGTGATTGCAGGTCAGGGAGCGAAATGGCGCAAGCAGTGGCTACCAGTTGCGTCAATCCTCCAGGCCTGGTCGTTTAGCTTCCACCCAGTCTCAGAAATCCGCCTCGATGCCCAGGAACAAACCATCAAAACTCCAATCGGCGTAGATGCCATCCAGATCGTCCAACTCGAGCCCGAATTTGCGGTAGCCACCACGAACACTGAAATCGACCGCCATGTTGTCAACCAGCGTATAGGCAGCGCCGGCCTGGTAGTCCCGCAGGGTATGATCACCCACACTCAGCAGATTGAAGTCCCCGAAGACAGAGAATCGGGTTGTTGGAATAGTGAACTCCACGGCGCCATAGAGCATCGGCACCAGGCCCTTGAAGGTCTCTTTTGACTGATTGGTGCCGTCGTTGACCAGGATATCGCCATCCAGATATTTGCCGTTCAGACCCAGGTCAAACGAAACCGTATCGTTGTCCAGCAGCTCGTAATAGAAGATGAAATCGCTGCTCTGCAGGTTGAATTCCGTGCCCAGGCTGGCGTTTACGGGATAGCTGACCCCGCCAAAGTTGAAGGTGCGGTCCAGATCGCTCCTGCCGCTGCTCGACATATCGGTGAAACGCAAACGAAAATTGGGGATCATGGGAACCGGATGTTCCAGTGCGAAAGAGAAGCTGGCCGGTGTTTCGGAACCGTGATCAAAGGCCATCAAGTCGTTGCTATCGGCCAGGGAGCCCGATGAGTCCATATCCCAGGCGTCGACGCTCATGGTCAGCCCTAGCACCGTATCCGCTTGGCTTGATGCAGCCCACACACCCGCCAACAGCAGCATTGCCATCTGTCGTTTGAACATTCTCTCTCTCCTCACCCTCGGAACTCACTGGTCGATACGGCCGCTTGAGTATATATATAGCCCACTAGCTGCTTGAACGCTGCCTGACTGCCTCATAGAGTGTCACACCTGTGGCCACTGAAACATTGAGGCTCTCCACAGTTCCGGCCATCGGTAACCTTACCAACAGATCGCACTGTTCCCGGGTGAGTCGACGCAATCCCTTCCCTTCGCCACCCATGACGATCGCCAATGGTCCCTTCAGATCGCATCGGTAGAGCAGCCCTTCTGCCTCGCCGGCGGTCCCGATCAGCCACACCCCCTCCTGTTTCAGCCACTTCAGGGTACGCGCCAGATTGGTCACCTGGACAAAGGGGATGGACTCGGCCGCGCCACTGGCGACCTTTCTCACCGTCGGGGTCAATCCGACCGAGCGGTCACGCGGTGTGATCACAGCATGCACCCCTGCCCCTTCGGCTGTACGCAGGCAGGCACCCAGATTGTGGGGATCCTGCACCGCATCCAGAATCAGCAGAAAAGGGGGCACATCGAGTCGCTTGAGCAGAGCCTTCAGATAGGGTTCATCCTGGGTCTGCTGCTGACGCAGCCTGGCCACCGCACCCTGGTGCCTGCCACCTTCCGCCAGCCGCTCCAGCTCATCTGTGGAAACCAGACGTGGCTTGATCCCGGCAGCGTCAGCCAGTGCCAGGAGCTCACGCATGCGCTGATCCTGACGTCCTCTGTCGAGTAACAACTCAAGCAGACGATCGGGTCGCTGCAGTGCGCTGCGAACCGCATGCAGACCAAACACACACCCGCTTTCCACTGTCATCAGCTAGTTTTCTGTTTACTGCGACGCCGCCTTTTTTTATGTGCGGTGGAAGACGACGTCTTTTCGCTCCTCGCAGGTTTGGCTGCAACCTGTTTATCCGCTTTGCGGGAGCGCTTGCGTTTGTTCTCACCCTGGATCCCATTGGCCGGATGAAAATCGATCTTGCGATCATCCAGGTTCACATTGGCGACGACGATGGCGAGGGGATCGCCCAGGCGCAAGACCTTGCCGGTATGCTCACCCGTCAATCGGTGACCAACAGGATCATAGTGGTAGTAGTCGTTGTCCAGTGCGGTGATATGAACCAGGCCATCCACATAGATGTCCTCCAGTTCGACAAAGACACCGAAGGAGTTGACGCTGGTAATGATGCCGTTAAAGGTCTCGCCCACTTTATCCTGCATGTACTCGCATTTAAGCCAGTCGAGCGCGTCGCGGGTCGCCTCATCGGCCTTGCGTTCCGTGCTGGAACAGTGTTCTCCCAGCCCTTGCAGGTCCGGCTTGGTGTAGTCGAAATCGTCGGCACCTCCGCCATCGATGATGTGCTTCAACGCCCGGTGAACGATCAGATCGGGATAGCGACGGATCGGCGAGGTAAAGTGCGTGTAGGCGGCATAAGAGAGCCCGAAATGGCCCACGTTGTCGGAACTGTATACCGCCTGAGAGAGGGAGCGTAACAACACGGTCTGGATCAGATGCCGGTCGGGCCGTTCCCGAATCTGCTCCATCAACTGCGCATAGTCGCTGGCCTGTGGTTTGTCGCCGCCGGCAAGGCCCAGCCCCAGCTCGCCGAGGAACTGCTTGAGATCGGTCAGCTTCTCCTCCGCCGGTCCTTGGTGAATTCGATACAGCGCGGGCTGTTTCTTACGCAGCAGGAACTTCGCCGTCGCCACATTGGCCGCCAGCATGCACTCTTCGATCAGGCGATGAGCATCGTTACGCACCACCGGCACGATACGCTCGACCCGCTGCTGGTCGTTGAACTCGATGCGGGTCTCGGTGGTATCGAAGTCGATGGCGCCGCGCTCGGAGCGTTGTGCCTGCAGGGCCTTAAAGAGCTGGTGGAGATCCTGCAGATGGGGCAGCAGCTTTTTGTACTTCTTGCAGAGTTTGGCGTCACCCGCCAGCAAAGCCGCGACATCATCATAGATCAAGCGCGCATGGGAGCGCATCACCGCCGGAAAAAAACGGGAGCGCTTGACCACACCATTCTTATCAATGTAGAGCTCACAGGTCATGCAGAGGCGATCCACGTTCGGATTGATCGAGCATAGACCGTTGGAGAGCACCTCCGGCAGCATGGGGATCACACGGTCGGGAAAATAGACCGAATTACCTCTCGTCCGTGCCTCCTGATCAAGCGCCGTATCGGGTTCTACATAATGGGAAACATCGGCAATAGCGACCAACAGACGCCACCCTTTCGGCTTGGGCTCGCAGTAGACCGCGTCGTCGAAATCCCGCGAATCGGCGCCATCGATAGTCACCAGCGGCAGATCACGCAGATCGACGCGTCCCGCCATGTCCGCCTTGGAGACCTTTGGCGTCAAGCCGGCAGTCTGCCGCTCGACCTCCTCCGGCCAGTCGTTACGGATATTGTGGGTGCGGATGGCGATATCGGTCTCCATCCCCGGCCCCATGTGGTCGCCCAATACCTCGACAATACGGCCGATCGGCGGTGTGCGCTTGGTCGGCTGATCGATGATTTCCGCCACCACCATCTGGCCCTTTTGGGCTTCGCCGATCTCGCTGCTGGGGATCACGATGTCTTTGCTTAGCCGCCTGGAATCGGGTACCACAAAGCCGACGCCGCTCTCCTGATAGAGCTTGCCGACCACTGAATGAGTGTTGCGCTCAAGCACTTCGACCACCGCTCCCTCGAGACGGTTGCGCCGATCCATGCCGGTCACCCGCACCACCGCCCGATCGTCGTGAAACAGCGGGCGCATCTCTTTGAATGAGAGGTAGAGGTCGTCACCGCCATCGTCCGGTTTGAGAAATCCGAAACCGTCGGCATGGCCGATGACACGGCCGACGATCAGATCGCGCTTATTGACCAGGCAGTAGTTGTCCTTGCGATTGCGCACCAGCTGACCATCGCGCTCCATCGCCCGTAACCTGCGGCGCAGGGCCTCAAGCTGCTCTTCGTCATTGATTTTCAGCAGCTGGGCAATGCCTTGATAATCCATCGGCACGCCCCGCTCCTGCAGCGCCTCCATGATGAACTCGCGGCTGGGGATGGGATTGTCGTATTTTTTCGCCTCGCGGGCGTGGTAAGGATCCTGTGTAGCGGATCGCTTTTGTTTTCTTCTGGCCACGTTCTGTGTTGTCTTGTTTTGCTGTAAACCGGGTATTTTATCACTTTGCCGATCAATACCCTATGTACAATATTACCCGGCGACCAAATAAGTTCCGACATCAGACAAAATATTTGAACCGTCCCATTTGTCTCGGGCGTGGATATTTCTGCGGATTATGCACAGACTGCCCGTGATGCCATTTCGACCAGGATCCGTTGCCGATGAATATCCATACCCTCCAGATCATCCTGTTACTGCTCGGTGTGGCGGTACTGACGGTGACCCTGTTCCGGCGTTTGCACCTGCCGCCGATACTCGGCTACCTGATTGTGGGGGTCCTGGTCGGACCCTTCGGCAGCGGACTGGTCGCCTCCAGTGAAGAGACCCGCTTTCTGGCCGAGTTCGGGGTGGTGTTCCTGCTCTTCTCGATCGGTCTGGAGTTCTCACTACCACAGATGATTGCCATGAAGGGCAGCGTATTCGGACTCGGCGGCAGTCAGGTTCTGCTGACCGGCGCCACCATCGCGCTGCTCGCCTGGCTGCTGGGTCTGCCCGTGCAGGCGGCGGTAATCACCGGCGCGATCCTGGCCCTCTCCTCCACTGCCATCGTCATTAAGCAGCTCTCGGAACAGGTGGAGCTCAACTCGGAACACGGTCGCCTGGGGGTAAGCATCCTACTGTTCCAGGATCTGGCGGTGATCCCGTTGCTGGTGGTCATTCCGATCCTGGCCGGCAGTGGCGAATCGGGTATGGCACTGCCCCTGTTTTTCGCGATGGTAAAAGCCACCCTGGTCTTCGCCGCCATCATGGCCGTCGGCCACTGGCTGCTGAGACCCCTGTTTCACGAGATCGCCCGCGCCCGCTCCGCCGAACTCTTCACCCTGAGCGTGCTGCTGGTCTCCCTCGCCGCCGCCTGGCTGACCCATGCGGCGGGACTCTCTCTCGCCCTGGGTGCATTCCTCGCCGGTATGATGTTGGGCGAGACCGAGTACCGCCACCAGATAGAAGCGGACATACGCCCGTTTCAAGATGTCCTGCTCGGCCTTTTCTTCGTCACCGTCGGCATGCGGGTCGATCTGTTCTCGCTGTTGCCGATCATGTACTGGGTGCTGCTGTTGTCGGCGGCGTTGATTCTCTTCAAGGCCCTGGTGATTCTGCTGTTGGCTCGACTGACGGGACGCAATTCAGCCACCGCCCTTCGCAGCGGTCTGCTGTTGGCTCAGGGGGGGGAATTCGGTTTCGTGCTGCTCGATCTCTCCCTGGGCTCCTCGCTGCTACCCGGCTCGACGGGACAACTGCTTTTCGCTGCCATCATCATCAGCATGACCATTTCGCCTTTCCTGATCCGCTATAACGGGTGGCTGGCGCAGCGCTTTTGTAGCCTGCGCAAGGGTCCTCAAGACTATAGTGGGATCGAGGACCTGCAGCAGGAGAGCGATGCGCTGCAACCGCACGTCATCCTCTGCGGCTATGGCCGTATCGGGCAGAATATCGGTCGACTGCTCGACCGCGAGGGGTTCAACTACGTTGCGCTGGACCTGGACCCTGGGGTAATACGCGAAGCCCACGAGGCGGGCGAACCGGTCCATTTCGGCGATGCGGTGCGCCACGAAATCCTGCGGGCCGCCGGCCTTGATCGGGCCAGCGCCCTGGTGCTGACCTTCGAGGACCACCCCAGCGCCATGAAGATTCTCGCACATGTGCGGGAAGTGGTTCCGGATCTGCCGGTATTGGTGCGCACCAAGGACGACAGCCATCTGGAGGCATTGGAACAGGCCGGCGCGGCGGAGGTGATGCCGGAGGCGGTGGAGGCAAGCCTGATGATGGGCGGTCAGCTGTTACTGCTGTTGAAGGTGCCGGGTTCCCGCATCCTCAAGATCATGCGCGAGATCCGCCAAAACCACTACAAATTGCTACGTGACTTCTTCCATGGCGAAGAGGCCGTGGACATCGAGCACATGGACGCCTTTCAGGAACGGTTACACACCGTGACCCTGCCGGAGCAGGCCTTTGCGGTGGAGCATACCATCGAGGATCTCCACCTGTGGGATTGGGAGGTGAGTATCACCGCGGTGCGGCGTGGTGGCATCCGTGGTGAATCACCCGGACCGGAAACCCGTCTGCAAGCGGGTGATGTGCTGGTGCTGGCCGGTACGCCGCAGCATCTGGAACATGCGGAGGGATTGCTGCTTTACGGGCATTGAGTTTTCAACCCGCAACGGTAAAAAAACCCGGATAAGCGCAATGGTGCGACAAGCCGCGCCCTACCCAATATCCAACCCTGCAGGGTGCGGCTCACCGCATCGTTTATCCCTATCTCTTCGTAATTTGCCGGGAAAGACTCAACCCTCAGGCCGCATATGGGGAAACAACAGCACATCCCGAATCGAGGGGGAGTCGGTCAGCAGCATCACCAGGCGGTCGATGCCGATGCCCTCGCCCGCCGTCGGCGGCATGCCGTGTTCCAGAGCCCGCACATAGTCGTCATCGTAATGCATCGCCTCGTCATCGCCGGCCTCCTTCTCCTGCACCTGTTGACGGAAACGCTCCGCCTGGTCTTCCGCATCGTTGAGCTCGGAGAAGCCATTGGCGATCTCACGTCCACCGACGAAGAACTCGAAGCGATCGGTAACGAAGGGGTCCGCATCGTTGCGCCGGGCCAGGGGTGAGACCTCGGTGGGATAGGCGGTGATGAAGGTGGGATTCATCAGCCGGTGCTCGACGGTCTTCTCGAAGATCTCGATCTGCACCTTGCCGAGACCGTAGCTCGGCTTCAACGGAATCTGCAGACGCTCGGCGATGGCTCGCGCCTGTGCCGGGTCAGCCAGCTCCGCCTCGCTGATATCGTCGTTGAAATGGAGGATCGACTCCTTCACCGTCATACGCTGGAAGGGACTGGCAAAGTCATAGCGCTCACCCTGGTAGCTGACCTGGGTGGTGCCGAGGACTTCGTCACACAGCGCACGCAGCATCTCCTCGCTCAGGTCCATCAAGTCGCGGTAGTCGGCATAGGCCTCATAGAACTCCAGCATGGTGAATTCGGGGTTGTGCCGGGTGGAAAGCCCCTCGTTGCGGAAGTTGCGGTTGATCTCATAGACCCGCTCGAAGCCACCCACCACCAGACGCTTGAGATAGAGTTCCGGCGCGATGCGCAGGAACATCTCCATATCAAGGGCGTTGTGGCGGGTGACAAAGGGGCGCGCCGTGGCGCCGCCGGGGATCACCTGCATCATCGGGGTCTCCACTTCCATAAAGCCCTTGCTGTCGAGAAACTGACGGATGAAACGGACGATGCGGGTACGCACCCGGAAGGTCTCGCGGGAAGTCTCGTTCATGATCAGGTCGACATAACGCTGGCGATAACGCTGTTCCTGATCCGACAGGCCGTGGAACTTCTCCGGCAAGGGACGCAGGGATTTGGTCAACAGGCGCAGCTTGTCTACTTTGAGCGACAGCTCACCGGTCTTGGTCTTGAACAACTGGCCCTCGGCGCCGATGATGTCGCCGATGTCCCACTTCTTGAATTGGCTGTTGTAGAGCCCCTCCTCCAGGGCGTCCCGCTGCACGAAGAGCTGCATACGTCCGGTCATGTCCTGTAAATGCGCAAAGCTCGCCTTACCCATCACCCGGCGGCTCATCATGCGTCCGGCGAGGCTGACCCGCAGTGCGAGCGCCTCCAACTCCTGATCGCTCTTGTCATCGTATTCGGCATGGAGCTCACCCGCCATGGTGTTGCGGCGAAAGTCATTGGGGAAGGCGGTGCCGTTCTCACGCAGCTGCTGCAGCTTTTCGCGCCGCTGGGCGATGAGTTTGTTCTCGTCAATCTGATTGTTCATTTGCACTTCGTATCAGTGGTTTAATGGTTTATAACGCAAAGCGCGCCAAGAAGCGCAAAGCACGCAATGGGGATAATGTTGGTCTCGACATCAGCATATCAATCCACATCAATAAACATTGCGCTCTTAGCGCTTCATTGCGTCCTTTGCGTTATAAAAATCTTCAAAGGCCGCTCTTGAGGCTGGCCTCGATGAACATGTCGAGGCCACCGTCGAGCACCGCCTGAGTGTTGCCGGTCTCGACCCCGGTGCGCAAGTCCTTGATGCGCGATGCGTCGAGCACGTAGGAGCGGATCTGACTGCCCCAGCCGATATCCGACTTGCTCTCTTCCACCTCCTGTTGGGAGGCGCTGCGCTTCTGTATCTCCAACTCGTAGAGCTTGGCCTTCAGCTGTTTCATGGCGGTGGCCTTGTTCTTGTGCTGGGAGCGGTCGTTCTGACACTGCACCACGATACCGGTGGGATTGTGGGTGATACGCACGGCCGATTCGGTGCGATTGACGTGCTGACCGCCGGCACCGCTGGCGCGGTAGACGTCGATGCGCAGGTCGGCCGGGTTGATCTCCACCTCGATGGAGTCGTCGATCTCCGGCGAGACGAAGACCGCGGCAAAGGAGGTGTGGCGCCGGTTGCCCGAGTCGAAGGGGGATTTACGCACCAGCCGGTGTACGCCGATCTCGGTGCGCAGCCAACCGAAGGCGTAGTCACCCTCGTAACGTACGGTGGCGCTTTTGATGCCGGCCACTTCGCCGGCGGAGACCTCGATCAACTCGGTCTTGAAGCCACGCTGCTCGCCCCAGCGCAGATACATGCGCAGCAGCATCTCGGCCCAGTCCTGGGCTTCGGTGCCGCCGGAACCGGCCTGGATGTCGAGAAAGGCGTTGCAGTGGTCTGTCTCGCCGGCGAACATGCGGCGAAATTCCAGCTCGGAGACCTGTTTTTCGAAGCCCCCCACATCGCCCTCTACTGCCGCCACGGCCGCCTCATCACCCTCCTCGACCGCCATTTCGAGCAAGTCGGAAGCATCGTCGAGACCTGTAGCCAGGGATTCCAGGGTCAGCACCACCGCTTCCAGGGAAGCGCGTTCACGCCCCAGGGCCTGGGCCCGCTCCTGGTCATTCCAGATATTGGGATCCTCCAGCTCGCGCAAGACCTCGGTCAGTCTTTCCTGCTTGCCCTCGTAGTCAAAGATACCCCCTGAGGGAGGCGGCACGTCCCTTCAAGTCATCGATCTGGTGGATGATAGGGTTGATGTCTTGCATGATGGCTTCCGGTCTCGAAAAAGCGGGAATTCTACACCAGCTGTCGAGCCGCAGAAAGCGATGGCCGTTCAGCTGAGCCAGATAATGCGCAATCTTAGCGCAACACCCGGATCAGCGGCGGGAGGGTGTGATACGTGGTTTCCGGCTTTTTGTTCCCGCTCTGAGCTTATGGGTGCGCTGTTTGAACGTCGCAATCCAGTCATTGAGCATCTCGCCGAATCCCGCCTTGGCCTCCTGCTGCTCGTCTTCAGTCTCGCTGTGTGCGTCGTTAGGTAACTCCGTCTGCTTCAGCCAGATCTCGAAGGAGTCGAGAATCTCGTTATTCCAGCTCGCCGGCGGCTTTACCACGCGGCTGTCACGGTAGAGTTTGTCGAGTGAGAATCTGTCAGGACAGCCGGCTTCATCCATGTGTAACCGCAACATGCGCTCCGCCTCTTCAATCGACTTTTCAATATGCTTGCGCTTGTCGTCCAGAATGCGGGCAATGGCAGTCGGGCTAAGGCCAATCTCATGCTTGAACAAAAAGCGTTTCTTCATCGGTTCGGGCAGACGCCGGAACTGCTCAATGAAAACCACCGACCACTTGCCGTCCGCTTCGATGTCCTTTGGCAGATAGCTGGCGTGACTATCTGAATACTTATTCTGGAAATCGTTCTGACTCGATTTGCCCAGATTCTTAAAGAAGCTGAATTTGAGTTCCTTGGGAGATTTGCTGGTACGACTGGAGATAATCAGGCAGCGCCAGGCAGAGTAATAGGCCGCCTTGCCGAAGTCACCGGTACCGTACTGTCTGGCGATAAAGCGATAGATGCGGCCCCGATAGCGTTCGTAAAAGGCTTCGAAAGCACTTTTGTCACCTTCCATAATGTGTTGTAAAACCGCATCCGTATCAAACCTTCGTGAAGACACTGCCACTATCTCTCCGGGGCGCGATGCCCATCTGAAACAACTATTGAAGAATAGCAGAGTCCTTTGCCACATTTGTGTTTACCACACTATTTCCGACTTCTCCAATGAGAAGTTTCAAACCACCGCGTATCATCATAGGCCAATTCGCCATCGGGAATTGCAAACATCTTCAAAAATCAACATACTTTTTTTTATCTTACGGTATCCTTAATTAGATGCAGATATCGGTCATCATTCCCACCCATAACCGAGCATCGATCCTAGCGAGAGCGCTCGACTCGGTGCTCGCCCAGACACTTCAACCGCGCGAGATCATCGTAGTGGATGACGGCTCCGAGGATGACACAACCACGCTGCTAGCGCGGGATTACCCCGCATGCCGCTATCTGCACCAACCCAACCGGGGTGTCAGCAGTGCCCGGAATCTGGGTATTGCCAATGCCAAAGGCGATTGGATCGCCCTGCTCGACTCCGACGATGCCTGGCTGCCTGAAAAACTCGCGCTGCAGGCCAAAGCCCTGGATGAAAATCCCGGTCTGCGGATCTGTCACACCGAGGAGATCTGGATCCGCAACGGCATCCGCGTCAACCCCATGCGCAAGCACACCAAACAGGGGGGCCGTATCTTCCAGCGCTGCCTCCCTCTGTGCGTCATCTCCCCCTCCTCGGTAGTGCTGCATCAGAGTCTGTTTGCGGAATATGGTGACTTCGACACCAGCCTCCCCGCCTGTGAGGATTACGACCTCTGGCTGCGCTTGTGCGCCCACGAGGAGGTCCTCTTCATCGAACAGCACCTGACGGTCAAGTACGGCGGTCACGCAGACCAGCTCTCACGCCGACACTGGGGCATGGACCGGTTTCGGGTCCAGGCGCTGGAGAAGATCCTGCAATCGACGCGGCTGAATGAAGCCGATCGCCACGCCGCTCTCGGTGTACTGGTCGAAAAAACGGGGATACTTGCCCAGGGCGCAGAAAAACGCAGTCAGCATGACCGGGCCGCCCAATATCGCCGACTCCAATCCCACTATCGGGCGCAACTGTCCACCCCATGAGTGCCGTCGCCATCCATCTGTTGGTGGCCCTGCCGGCCGAGGCGAAACCGTTGATTCGTGCCTTCGGACTCAAACGGCAGCAACCTGACGCCGCCTTTCCCCGCTATGCCAAGGGTCCACTGACCCTCGTGATAAGCGGCCCCGGCAAGGATGCGGCCGCCAGTGCCGCGGCATTTCTGCAGCGCTTGAACGGCGACGACCCTCACCATTGGATCAACATAGGCATCGCGGGTCATGCACAACTCGATCCGGGAGCCTGCCTGCAGGCTGAGGATGTCATCGACACGCAGAGCGGAAGGCAATGGCGCCTGCACCCGATGCCAGATCTTGCCGACACCATCGTCGGCCCACTGCGATGTGTCGGGGAGGCAGAGAGGGCCTTTACGGTCGCTGCAGGCTATGACATGGAGTCCGCCGCCATCGCCAACACGCTGTCGGAGTTCGACGCCCTTTCCAGACTGCATATCCTGAAGGTCATTTCGGACAATCCAAGCCACCCGACCCGAGGGATTAACGGTAGAATGGTCAGCGAACTCATCGCACGGCACCTGCCGACCCTCGAATCCCTGATCAGCCGGCTACAGGCCCATGCACAAACTCGCTGAACGCAAAATTCTCGTCACCGGCGCCAGCCGCGGCATTGGTGCCGCCATCACCCGACAGCTGTTGCAGGCCGGTGGCCGGGTGGTGGCTGTGGCACGGGACTTTTCCGACTGGCCGCAACAGACGCCTGGCTTGGAGAAGGTCGAACTCGACCTCTCCCGGATCCAGGATCTGCCCCATCAGCTCGGCGAACTGGCCCGTAACCACCCGGAGCTGGACGGTCTGATTCTGAATGCCGGCTATGGCCAGTTCGGTTCCCTGGAGGAGTTCTCCTATGCCCAGATACGCGATCTGGTAGAGACCAACCTGTTGCAACATATCTATTTCGCCCGGGCCTTTGTCCCCCGCTTCAAAAAACAGGGCTGGGGTGATCTGATCCTGATCGGCTCCGAAGCCGCCCTCAGCGGTGGGCGCAAGGGGGCGGTCTACTCCGCCTGCAAGTTCGGCTTGCGAGGGCTGGCACAGTCCCTGCGCGAGGAGTGTAGCGGGCGCGGGGTGAGGGTCAGCCTGATCAACCCCGGCATGGTCGACACCGGCTTCTACGATCCTCTCGACTTCGCCCCCGGCGAGGCAGACGAAAACCACCTGCGCGCCGATGACGTGGCCCACGCGGTCGAATTGGTGCTGCAGGCGCCGGCGGGTACGGTTTTCGATGAGATCAACCTCAACCCGCTGAAGAAAGTGATCCGTTTCAAGCCGTGAGCCGATTCGAGTTCGAACCCATCGGCTTTGTCGCCTCCTGTTTCAAGGAGAAATTCGGCATTCCCCGGCAGTCGGGCTTGATTCCGGAGGCTCAGGGCATACTCGAGATAATCCCGCCCTATAATCGACCGGAGGCCTTTCGCGAGTTGGGGGACTACTCCCATATCTGGCTCAGTTTTGTCTTCCATGCCAATTTGCGACAGCAGTGGAAGCCGACCGTTAGACCCCCTCGCCTGGGCGGTAATCAGCGCGTGGGAGTGTTCGCTTCGCGCAGCCCCTTCCGGCCCAATCCGATCGGTCTCTCAGTGGTGCGCCTCGACCGCCTGGAACTGCAGCCGAAGCGGGTTTGCCTTCACCTCAGCGGCATCGATCTACTCGATGGCACCCCGGTGCTCGATGTGAAACCCTACCTGCCCTACGCCGACGCCATTGCCGATGCCCGTTCCGGCTACGCACCGACAGCGCCGACCGAATGTTATGACCTCTGCTTCGCCGCCCCGGTCGAACGGGAACTGGGCGCACTCCCGGCTGATGAGGCAGACCACCTGCGGCGGCTGATCCGGCATATCCTGGCGCTCGATCCACGACCCGGCTACCGGCGCGGCGAGGCAGAGCAACGATGCTATGGAATGCGACTCTTCGACTACGATCTGCGGTGGGAGATCGATGGCGATCGGATCAGCGTGCTTTCACTTGCTGCCTATCAGACTCCTTATGAGCCATAATCGTCGGATGGACTTGGCCAGCTTCCATCCCTATCTCAAACTGCTCCACATAACGACCGTCGTCATCACCGGCAGCCTGTTTCTGCTGCGTTTCGTCTGGATGCTGCAGGGCCGGCTTGAACAGAGGGGCACCTGGGTAAACACCCTTCCCCACTACAACGACACACTACTCTTCATCAGCGGCCTGGCCATGGCCTCGATACTCGACCAGTTGCCGATGCAGGCGCCCTGGCTGACCAGCAAACTCTTCTTTTTGCTGGCCTATATCCTGCTGGGATCCCTGGCACTCAGATGGGGAAGTCAGCGCTGGTTGCGAGGCATGGCCGGTGTCGCCGCCATCAGCTGTTATGTTTACATCATCGCCATTGCCCTCAGTCGGGATCCCACACCGACGCTGCAGGCAATCATGTCGCGATTTGGCATGACGTGAATAGCCGCTTTTATTTCCCCATCAACTGCGCTCGCGCTTCCTGTCGGGTCGACAAAACGATATGATTCCCTATATTGATTCTCAATTATCCATCTGGTGCGACAGAGCAGCTCAGCCAAATGCGTCTGGCGTGTATGACATCAGCAACAAATACCCCGGATCCTGATGAGCAGAGATAAGTCAGTCAATAAACGATCCAGTAAACTGAACCTGATCCAGTCATTTCTCCAGCAGGTTCCCGGCAGAGTCTCGGCAATCCTCGAGAACTGGCATCAACTGGTGCAGAGCGACTGGGATGGCAAACTGCTGGACGTGCTGATCGAACGCATCTCCACCCTGGCCGAATCCGGTACCAAATTCGGCGTCCCCCAGATCACACAGAGCGGCAACTCTCTGATCGGGCATCTCAGCGATTATCACAACACCGGCCTGAAACCCCAGCATGACGATGTGGTTGCCCTGGACGGCCTGGTGCATGCCTTCAAGGATGCCGCCATCCAGGCCTGCAACCAGCAAGCGGAGGCGCTGCTGGCCACAGCCCAGGAGAGCAGCGAGTCGATCGAGCTGGCCGGCGAAGGTGTCTGTATCGTTTTTCTGCTGGGTATCCCCGAGGCACTGGCGGCCAGCCTCTCACGCAACTTGCAGGCCCAGGGCTTCGACGTCCGCCTGCTGCAAGATGCCGAAGAGATAATTCACCACTATGACCTCAACCCGGATGAGCGCTGTCTGCTGATAAGCCATACCGACTGGTTGCCGAAGCTTTTCCCCGACGACAAGCAGGGTGGTCTCTGGAACAAAGAGAGTGGCCTACCGGGGGTACAGACCGCCTTCATCGCCGACAGCAATGACCTGAAGACCCGCTTGGCGGCCATGCGCGCGGATGCCAGCGCTTACTGGTCGAAACCTGTCGACCCCTTCCTGGTGGCGAAACGGGTGCGTGAATTGACATCGTCGGAATCCGACACCGCATACCGTGTTCTGATCGTGGAAGACGATCCGGCACAGGCCGATTTTGCAGACGCCATTCTCAGCAAGGTCGATTTCAAGTGCCGTAGCGTGACCGATCCCCTGCAGGTCATGGATGGGCTATACGAATTCAAACCCGATCTGATACTGATGGATCTCTACATGCCCGGGGCCAGCGGCACCGAGCTCACCACCATCATCCGCGAGCAGAACGAATTCGTCGATATTCCCATCGTCTTTCTATCCGGAGAGCAGGATCTCGACAAACAGCTCACGGCGCTCAGTTTCGGCGGCGAGGATTTCCTCTCCAAACCGATTGCACCCAAGCACCTGATCACTACCGTGACCAACCGTATTCGGCGCGCACGCCAGCTGAGCCATCGCCTCGGCGGCCCCTCGCGCAGCGAAAAAGAGACCGGCCTGCACACTCGTAACTACCTGCTGGAGCGTCTGGACGCCATGCTGTTGGCCGAGTCCAATCTCGATGAAGCCAGCGCGGTGATCTACCTGCAGATCGACAATCCTGAGCACCTGGTCGAGAGCGTCGGCATAGGTGGCATGGATGTGGTGCTGGTAGAGGTCGCCAAATCCCTGAAACAACATCTGCAAAACCAGGACGTGCTCACCCGTTTTGGTGACAGCAGCCTCGGCCTGCTACTCTCGCGTCACGACCTGGAGGCCATCGCCGCCCTGATGGAGAAGGTGTGTCAGGCCGTGGCGGCGGAGATCATCGAAATCGATAACACCACTATCGGCGTCACGCTGAGCATCGGTATCTATCCATTGGAATCGGGCAACCAGGACACCCGGTCGATCATCGCACACGCCCAGATCGCCAGTCGCCAGGCGCAGGAAATGGGTGGCAACCAGATCAAGCTGGTCAAACCGGAACCCAAGCCGCAGGCAACTTCGACCGAGGGTACTGAACTCAACCAACTGATTCAGCGCGCCGTCGATGAGAATCTGTTCCAGGTCTTCTTCCAACCCGTGGTCGCTTTACAGGGTTCGCCGGAGGCTCACTACCAAACCCTGATCCGCCTGCAGGAACCTGACGGCAAGTTGCTTACCGCTTCCGACTTCATACCCACCGCGGAGAGTATGGGCCTGATCAGTGCCATCGATCAGTGGACCACCCGTCAGGCGATCAACGCCATCAAGGGATACCGCAAGCAAGGCAGTCATCTACACCTGTTCGTCTCCCAGTCGGGCGAGCTGCTGGATAACATGGAGCGACTCTCCTGGCTACGCGAAAAGCGACGCAGTGGACATATCGGCAAGAACAATATCACCTTCGAATTCAATATCAATGAAGTCGGCAAAAACCTCAATTCGGCCAAGATCTGCTTTGATGTCCTGAGCAAGATCGGCATCGACTGTTTGCTGACTCGGGTCGCTCTGACAGCCGAATCCGAGCGCATCCTGAGGCATCTCCCAGTCAGCTACATCAAGCTCGACTACAGCCTGCTCGCCGAGCCCGACAAGGGACTTAAGGATTTGATCTCCCTGGCTCATGAGCTGAAGATCAAGGTGATCGCGCCTCAGGTCGAGGATCCCCGCAGTATCGCCATTCTGTGGAGTAGTGGTGCCGACTTTGTGCAGGGCAATTTCGTACAGCGGCCCGAGAACAACCTGATCTACGACTTCACCGAATCCGTGCTCTGAGCGGAAGGGGAGAAAAGAGCCGGATTGCAGGTCTATGCTTAAGCAACCTCTGATCAGTTCGTGAATCGGCAGGTGGTGGCTGAAATGCTCCGGCTTGGCGCTACAGGGATGGCTTTGTAATAGCCAACCAGCAACTACGTCTTACGCCTTGATCCTAACCCTTTCTTCTCACCACATCCACGATCCGGAATTAATCAGCGGTTCCTTGAAGTTGTCGCTGAAAGCGTCCCAGGAGCCACATAACCATGCGCAAGTACTTGCTCAATAGCCTCATCCTTTGCAGCCTGCTGCAGATTTCCTCGCCCCCCTTTGCCGGGCCCGGCCTCTATCCGCCGCCGCTGACACCTCAATTCGAAGAGGGTGATGAACTGCTCACCTGCAGCGAGCTGAATCAGCAGATCGCCCAACTAAGCCCACAGACCTACAGCAGTAAGCCCGGTTTTTACGATGACCCCTACCATGCGGCCTCCTTATGGAGCGGCGCCATCTGGGTCCCTGGCGCCTGGAGCTACATGGCCTACTCCGGGGTGGCGGAGTATGCGGAGGAGAGCCGTATGCAGGATGCACAGAACCGAATCGAGGCGTTGCGTTATCTGAAGGCAAGACGTCGCTGCCATGAGTGAGACCCTGCCCTCGCAGGATCTGCGTAACCGCGAGTACAGCTGGAACGAGCTTATCCAGATGGTGTTGACACACCGGCGAGAGCTGGTGTCGGCCAATCTGATCGCCATCCTCGGCGCCATTGCCGCGGTCCCCGTGCCCCTGCTGATCCCGCTGCTGGTGGACGAGGTGCTGTTAAACCAGCCGGGAAGAGCGGTTGGCTTGATGAATGCCCTCTTCCCGCAAAGCTGGCAGGGTCCGATACTCTACATCCTGGCCATCCTGGTACTGACCTTGGTACTGCGTTTCCTGGCGCTTATATTCGGCGTCTGGCAGACCTGGCAGTTTACCCGCATCGCCAAGGATGTGATCTATCATATCCGCCGCGACCTGCTGCACCGGCTGGAGCGCATCTCCATGTCATCCTACGAGACAATGGGCAGCGGTACCGTCGCCTCCCATCTGGTCACCGACCTGGAGGCGGTGGACAACTTCGTCAGCGTCACCACCAGTAAATTCCTGGTTGCCTCCCTCAGCATCATCGGTACAGCGGTGGTGCTGCTTTGGATCAACTGGGCTTTGGCGCTCTTCATCCTGCTCCTCAATCCGCTGGTGATCTATTTCACCACCATCTTTGGTCACAAGGTTAAGCAGCTCAAGAAACGGGAGAACTCCGCCTTCCAGGCCTTTCAGGAGACCCTTGAAGAGACGCTCGACGCCATCCAGCAGATCCGCGCCAGCAACCGGGAACGCCACTACATCCGCCGCATCATCGATAAGGCGAACCACATCCGTCGCCACTCCGCGGCTTTTACCTGGAAGAGCGACGCAGCCAATCGGCTCTCTTTCATGATTTTCCTCTTCGGCTTCGATATTTTTCGCGCCGTCAGTATGTTCATGGTGCTGTGGTCGGACCTGACCATCGGCGAGATGCTGGGGGTCTACGCCTACCTCTGGTTCATGATGGGACCGGTGCAGGAGGTGCTGAACATTCAGTACGCCTACAATGGGGCCCAGGCCGCCCTCGGACGTATCAACGAACTGTTGCGGGTAGACTTGGAGCCCGCCTATCCCCACCTGCACAACCCTTTCGTCGGCAAACCCACGGTGGGACTCAGACTGGAAAACCTCACCTTTGCCTATAGCGAGGGTCAGCGGGTGCTCGACAGGGTCAATCTGGAGATCAAGCCGGGCGAGAAGGTTGCCTTTGTCGGCGCCAGTGGCGGTGGCAAAACCACCTTGGTGCAGATCATTCTCGGTCTCTACCCCAGCCGCTCGGGACAAGTTCTGTTCGATGGCGTACCGGTGCAAGAGATCGGCATGGATGTGGTGCGCGATCATGTGGCCACCGTGCTGCAGCACCCCGCCCTGCTCAACGACAGTGTCCGGGTCAATCTCACCCTGGGCCGTGAGATGGCCGAGGATAAGCTATGGCAGGCACTGGAGATCGCTCAGCTGAAAGAGACGATAGCGGAGATGCCCCATGGATTGGAGACCTTGGTCGGCCGCTTCGGAGTACGCCTCTCCGGTGGCCAGCGCCAGCGGCTGGCGATCGCCCGCATGGTTCTCACCGACCCGAGCCTGGTGATCCTCGATGAAGCGACCTCGGCCCTCGACACCAGCACCGAGGGCGATCTGCACAGCGCAATGCAGTCCTTTTTAAAGGGACGCACCACCATCATCATCGCCCATCGCCTAAGCGCGGTGAAACAGGCAGATCGGGTGTTGGTGTTTGAGGATGGGCGAGTGGTTGAGGAGGGCCGGCATGAAGAGTTGCTGGAAAACAAAGGCCTCTACTCCAGTCTCTACGGCCGGCAGGAGCAGTTGAGTGGGAGTTGAGCACATTTTTCCAGGGCACTGTTGCACAACGCAAAGCGCGCAATGAATCGCGGTGACCGATGCAGACCTTAGTTTCCATTGCGTTCTTTACACTGCATAGCGAACATTGCGTTATATTCTCCCCAACCTCAACCTGGAAAAGATAGACCCATGTTCACAGGCATCGTCCAAGGCACCGCCGAAGTCATCGATATAGTGGAAAAGGAGAACTTCCGTACTCACCGCATCCGTCTGCCCATGCCGGCACTTGAAGATCTGGTCCCCGGCGCTTCGGTGGCACACAACGGCTGCTGCCTGACAGTTACCCGAGTCGAGGGGGATGTAGTCGATTTTGATCTCATGCAGGAGACCTTACGGGCGACCAATCTGGGATCCCTGAAAGTTGGGGATCGGGTCAACTACGAACGGGCCGCCCGCTTCGGCGACGAGATCGGCGGCCACGCCATGTCAGGCCACATCCTGTGCACGGCGGAGGTGGTGAAGATCGATACCAGCCCCAACAACTGCCGTATCCGTTTCAACCTCCCCGATACCTGGCGTAAATATCTCTTCACCAAGGGTTACATCGGTATTGACGGCATCAGTCTCACCATCGGAGAAGTGGACGCTAACGAGTTCGATGTCAATCTGATTCCGGAGACCCTGGAACGTACCACAATCGGTGACCGAGCCGTCGGCGAGCGAGTGAATATCGAGATCGATCCGCAGACCCAAGCCATCGTCGAAACGGTGGAGCGCATACTACCCGAGATGTTTCAGAAGATCTCCGACTAAGGGCAGCGATCCAGGCCGGCTGGGCGCATCGGCGGCCTGCCCAATCCGGCTGAAGAGGCAAAGCATCACATGTGATGCCTGCCCCCCTATCCGCAGGGGAAGATTCACCTTATCATGCCCTCTTCATGAAAACGCAAAAACGCTGTGTGTGGAGAGGGGATCACCTCCTCTACCCTAGCTGTTATGACAGCGACAGCTTTCGGCACGCCGAACTGGTATAGCACTATGTGCCCCCACCCTTTCGAACAGCAAGCATTGGCACTTACCCACCGCCTGATCAAACAGGCGAGTGCGTTTTTCACTATTCCGATTCCACGACCGGAGGTACATTTCGATCTACGCGGAAAAGCGGCCGGCATGGTGATATTCCCACCCAAGGGCAACAGGATCATCCGCTATAACCGCACTATGCTGGCTGAAAACGGCCAGGCGTTTATCGCGCAGACCGTACCCCACGAGGTGGCTCACCTGGTCGCCCGATCGCTACACGGTCCAGGGATCAGACCCCATGGCGACGAGTGGCGCTCGATCATGGAGCTTTTCGGTGCCGAGGCTGTGCGCTGCCACAATTTCACCACACAGCAAACCAACCGACGCAGAATGCGCCGTTTCCACTACCGATGCGCCTGTCGCGATCACCACTTGAGTGCAATCCGCCACAATCGAAGCCAATCAGGCACTACCTACCTGTGTCGTCGGTGCGGCTCGCCACTACGCTGGATGGTCGCTCGGAAATCCTGATCGGGGTGATCGTTGAAACTCAAGGATCAGCTGTTGCTTCCTTTGTAGCGACAACTGCTTAATAACGTATTCTCGCTTTGAGGCCTCACTACGATCAGCGCAGGCTTCTGCGTAGACCAACTCCACCGGCCCGCGTCCCCGGGTGTATTTCGCACCCTGGCCGCGATTGTGTTGCTCCATCCTGCGATGCAGATTGTTGGTGATGCCGGTATAGAGCGATCCATCAGCACAACACAAGATATAGATTATCCATTGCTCTTGAAAAATCGGCATAACCTACTGTTTTAATAAACTTTATGCCCTACTATCCCATGACAGAGGGGCATGCTTTTTCCTCGATCCCTAGCGCAACACGTCTCGAGAACTTTGAATGCATAGGGGTAAACCACAATATTTTTCAATAGAATCTGGACTTTACATACCCAAGCCTGAAGTATCACAATGTCCTCAGCCGTCATAGTGCCATCTTTTTTGGTACTGGCACGCCTCAGATCTGCTGTGATCCATCAAAACAATTTAGGGCCGAGCCGCCCAGCAACAGCAGATTCTAACCACATTTAGTTCCACTTGGAGGAAACAATGATTGGTAATCGAAAAAAACTGATCGGATTGGTCGGCGCACTCACCGTCCTCGCCGGACAGTTTGTCATCTCCCCGATTGCATCCGCTGAAGGAGATAGCGCTCTTGACAAGGGCAAGATGCTGGCCTTTGACCGTAAAAAAGGCAACTGCCTTGCATGTCACAACATTGCAGGTGGCAATTCCCCGGGTAACATCGCACCGGCGCTGATCGCCATTCAGTCTCGCTTTCCCAACAAAGTAGAGTTGCGCAAACAGGTCTGGGACGCGACCATAAAGAACCCTGAATCCGCCATGCCACCCTTCGGTAAGCACGGTGCGCTTAGCGACAAGGAGCTCGACCTGATAGTCGATTTCATCTGGACGCTCTGAAGCCCTGCCCCAGCCAAAAGACAGCAAATTCCTTTGAGGATGGTAAGACAATGAAGAAGATTTTTCGCACCTTGGCCCTATTGGCCATATCCTGCACCATCGGCGCAACGGCACAAGCGTCGACCCCGGAAGAAGACCTGAAGGTTTTCCGGGACTACTTCAATAAACGTTTCCCGAATGTCGGGATGGAAGAGTATGTGGATGGCGTCTATGCCATCGACCCGGTCGGCCGTGAGAACTGGTTGGCCATCGAGGAGTTCCCACCCTACGAGCCATTCATCGACGACGGCAAGACCATGTGGGAGACCCCCTTTGCCAATGGCAAGACCTATAATGACTGCTTCCCGGACGGCCCCGCCATCAAAGGCAAGTATCCCCATTGGGACAAAGAGAAAGGCATGGTCATGACCCTGCCGCTGGCGCTCAACCAGTGTCGTGAAGCCAATGGTGAAAAGCCGCTGAAATACAAGAAAGGCCCCATCAACAATATCCTCTCTTATATCGCCTACGAGTCCCGCGGCCAGATCACTAAAGTGGAGATCCCCAAGGATGACCCACGCGCGCTTCAGGCCTATGAGGATGGCAAAAAGTTCTACTACACCCGTCGCGGCCAGCTGAACTTCTCCTGCGCACACTGCCATATCCAGAACGCCGGCATGATGCTGCGTACCGATACCCTCAGTCCCGCACTGGGTCACACCACGCATTTTCCCGTCTATCGCTCCAAGTGGGGCACGGTCGGCACCCTGCATCGCCGTTTCACTGGCTGCAACAAGCAGGTCCGCGCAAAGCCGTTCAAGGCTCACGGTGACGAGTATCGCAACCTGGAGTACTTCCTCACCTATATGAGCAACGGTCTGCCGCTAAACGGCCCCGGCGCCCGTAAATAGTCAAACAGAACCGCAAGCGACAAAACTCGACACACGCTATTGGAGCAGATGTGATGCATAAGAAAGTACTATCTCTTTTAACCCTGCTGGCAGCCCTATCGTGCGCCGGAATGACCACCACCTTGCTAGCCGATGAGGTTTCCGCAGCCAAAGTGCAGAAACTCATTGATGCCGCCGACGCTGCCAGAAAGGAGGCCGCCAGTGTTAACGGCGAGTGGCGCGATACGGGTATGATGATCAAGAAGGCCAAAGAACTACTGAAGAAGGGAGATTTTGTGGCAGCCGCCAAGCTCGCCAACGATGCCGCCAAGCAGGGCCATCTAGGCTACGAGCAGGCCGTTTCCCAGAAGGAGCTCAAAATGCCTTCTTACCTACACTACGAATAACAGTTCAGACCAGGAGGAAGACAACATGAATTTTGTCAAAGCTCTCATGCTTACCGCGCTTGTCAGCGGCGTAGCGCTCACTACTCAGCTGCCCGCAAGCGAAGGTAACCAAATCACACCTGGACTGCAATCCGTAGAGGTGGTTCATCAGGGAGAAAAGGTCATCGTCTCCCGCGCAGCCGATGCAGACGCCAAAATCCCTGAAGCATTCAGCAAGGTTGCCCGTCACTGCCCCCCGTTCTGTATTCAGCCGGAAGTCGTCGCTCCCGGTGTGGAGACCGTGGGTGAACTGGAGGTGCTCGGCTATCTCAAACGTATCGGCAACGGCGACCGCAAGGTCATGGTCATCGATTCCCGGACCCCCGAGTGGATCATCCGCGGTACCATTCCGGGTTCCGTCAATATCCCTTGGAATCAGATCAACGTCGATGTACAAGGGACCTTCGAACTGGCCGCAGAAGCCGAAAACCTGCACCAAATCCTTACTGAACAACTGGGTGTGCAGGACATCAACGGAACATTGGATTTCCGCAATGCCAAGACCTTGGTGCTCTTCTGCAACGGCAGCTGGTGCCCACAGTCATCCACCAATATCAAAACACTGCTCAAGCTGGGCTATCCGGCCTATAAGCTGAAGTGGTATCGGGGCGGCATGCAGGACTGGGTCTCCCTTGGACTGACTACGGTCAACAAGTAAACCTGTTTTCTGTCAGTAGAAAAAAAAGGGTTACCGAAAGGTAACCCTTTTTTGTTTGGTCCGGGCGGGGTGATTCGAACACCCGACCCCTACAACCCCATTGTAGTGCGCTACCAGACTGCGCTACGCCCGGAAAGAGCGGCAATGTTAGGCACTCAAGCGGCTGATGTCAATGTGGAGCAGGCCCTTTTGAAAAGGTATTTTTTCAACCGTGAATGAAGGCAATTGATCAGCGGTTCCAAAAGCGGAGGAAGGTGCGTCCGGCTGCCCCATGAGCGTAAGTTCACCTGCCTCTGAATCTGTTTCTATTGGTAGCGCATAGGACACCCACTGATAGCGCTTAGGACACCCACAAACAAGGATTCCGAACCTACACCTTCCTTGTAATGCGCTGACATAGGGGCATGATAGATCCGCCGGAAAACAGCTTGAGTTCAACCGCTATAAACGGGCTTGCCAAACGGAATGAAGGGGACAAAAACAGCCGGCTGAAAGATTTACGCTTATTGGCATTTAGCTACGGACTTCCTCGTAGAAAAAAAGACCTAGCCCAATATTAACGCTTGAGGATCTGTAGAACCTCTTCCAGTTCACTGCGGAGTTGCTTGATGATCTGCTGGCTCTGCTGCAGATCCTCTTTAGCTGTCTCGCCGGACAACTGTTGACGAGCGCCTCCGATGGTAAAACCCTGCTCGTAGAGGAGGCTGCGGATCTGCCTGATCATCAGCACGTCATGACGTTGATAGTAGCGACGGTTACCGCGCCGTTTGACTGGTTTGAGCTGGGGGAACTCCTGCTCCCAGTAGCGCAGCACGTGGGGCTTGACCTGGCAAAGTTCGCTCACTTCGCCGATGGTGAAATAGCGTTTGCCCGGGATGGCGGGCAAATCGATATTACTACTGCTCGGATCCAGCATACGCTTCTACTCGTGCTTTGAGCTTTTGCCCCGGTCGGAAGGTTACCACCCGGCGTGCAGAGATCGGTATCTCCTTACCGGTTTTCGGATTGCGCCCGGGACGTTGTTTTTTCTCTCTCAGATCGAAGTTACCGAAACCGGATAGTTTCACCTGACGTCCCTGCTCCAGTGACTGGCGGACTTCTTCGAAAAACATCTCAACCATCTCTTTGGCTTCGCGCTTGTTCAGTCCGAGTTCGTCGAACAGCTTGGCTGCCATATCGGCTTTGGTCAGTGCCATATCCTAGTCTCTCAACTTTGCATCAAGTTCATCGGATAGACGACAAAGCACCGCTTGGATCACTTCATCGACCTCTGGATCGGTTAGAGTGTGTGATTTTTCCTGTAAAATCAATCCCAATGCGACACTTTTTCGACCCGAATCTATATTCCCACCAGTATAGACATCAAATAGGCGAATGTCTTTAATAATTTTGCCGGACGCATCACGAATAATGTTCCTAATCGACTCAAAAGTCACATGATTTCCCACCACGATCGAGATATCACGACGGATGGAGGGATACTTGGAAAGGCTTTCGAAGGCCGGCAGGCGTCCCTGCATGATCTTCTCCAATTCGATCTCGAATAGATAGGTCGATCCGTTCAGATCGAGACGCTGCTCCAGCTCCGGGTGCAGCATGCCCATGACACCAACCTGTTTCTCCTCAAGATAGATACCCGCGCTCTGGCCGGGATGCAGGGCTGGATGGGTTGCCGCCCTGATGGAAAACGTCTCTCTGGCACCGGTGAGCTCCAGCAGTGCCTCGACATCACCCTTCATGTCATAGAAATCAACCTGTTCACTGCCACTATCCCACTGTTCCAACAGGCGTTCGCCGCTCACCAGCCCCGCCAATCCTGCCGGTTGTGAAATAGCCTCTCCCTGACGTAGAAAACGCAAACCGGACTCGAAGATCCTCACCCGCGACTGCTGGCGCGATTGGTTGTATCGGGCCGTCTGCAGCAGGCCCGGCCAAAGCGAGGGTCGCATCACCGACATATCGGCGGAGATGGGATTGGCCAGACGGATACCCGTGCGCTCCGGATCGATCAGGGAAGCCATGTCGGGGCTGACGAAACTGTAGGTGATGACCTCCTGGTAGTCACGCCCCACCAGCAGCTGCTTGGCGTTACTGAGATCAAACAGGGCCTCACCGCTCTCCCTCATCTCAATGGAGAAGGCACCGCGGTGAGTCGGAATCCGCGTATAACCGTAAATGCGTCCAACTTCCTCGATCAGGTCCTCTTCAATCGCGATATCGAAGCGACAGCTGGGCGCCTTCACCTGCCAACCGTCCTCCACCTGACGCACATCCATCTCAAGGCGGGTCAGGATATCCTCGATCTCTGTCGGTTCGATGGCGATACCCAGCACACGCGCCACCCGCTCGGCGCGCAAATGGATCTGCGGGGGAGCGGGGATTTCATCTTCATGGCAGGCCTCCACCACGGGTCCCGGCTCACCGCCGGCGACCTGCAGCAGCAGTTCAGTCGCCCGCTCCATGGCCCGTGCCTGCAGCTGGGGATCGACGCCACGCTCGAAACGATGAGAAGAGTCCGTATGCAGACCATAGGCCCGCGCCTTGCCGCTGATCGCCTGGGGAGCGAAAAAGGCGCTTTCCAGCAGGATATCGCGGCTACCCTCGGTGACAGCGGAATCCTCTCCGCCCATGACTCCCGCTATGGCCAGTGGACGCTTTTCATCGGCGATGACCAGGGTATCGGCCTTCAACGAGACCGCCTGGCCACCAATCAGGGTCAGTTTTTCCCCCTCCGATGCCATCCGCACGCGGATAGAACCGTCGACCTTCGCCAGATCGAATCCGTGCATCGGTTGTCCCAGTTCCAGCAGTACATAGTTTGTCACGTCGACCACCGGCCCCAGGCTGCGGACATCACTGCGGCGCAGACGCTCCTGCATCCACAGTGGGGTCGCTGCATTGACATTCACATTCCTGACCACCCGACAGAGGTAACGGGGACAGGCCGCTGCGTCCACCAGATCCACTGTCAAGGCGTCATCGATAACCGGCGTGACCGCTTCGATGGCCGGCGCTGTTACCGGGCAACGGTTGATGACGCCGACTTCACGTGCAATACCCAGCATGCCGAGACAGTCACCCCGATCCGGGGTCAGATCCACATCGATCGCCTGGTCGTCGAGACCCAGATAACTTCGCAGATCCTCACCGATTGGCGCATCCAGCGACAGTGGCATGATGCCGTCGGAACTCTCCGCCATACCCAGCTCACTGGCGGAACAGATCATACCGAGGGATTGCACGCCTCGTAGCTTGGTTTTTTTGATCTTGAAATCGCCAGGCAGCACCGCACCCACTTTTGCCACCGGTACCCGCATACCGGCGGCCACATTGCGCGCACCACAGACAATCTGCAGCGCTTCGTCCTCACCGACCTTAACCTGACAGACGCTCAGCTTGTCGGCGTCAGGGTGCCGGGCTTTCTCGATCACTTCCCCCACAACGACATTACTGAAAGATGCCGCCACCGGCGACACCGAGTCGACCTCGAGGCCGGCCATACTCAACTGATCCGCCAGCGCCTGCGTGTCGACAGGCGGATCGACCCACTCACGCAACCAGGCTTCACTGAATTTCATCTATTTCTACCTTTGCCGGCAGCTGCCGAACTCGAATTTGATCTACAAAAATATGCTAACGCCATGGGCGCAATGAAACGCATAGATCGCAATGTGTACTCAAAAAACCTGCATTGCGTGCTTTGCGTTCTATGTGGTTGCCAGGTTGATATCTACGCAAACTGCTTGAGAAACCGCAGATCGTTCTCGAAGAAGAGTCGCAAATCGTTCACGCCATATCGCAACATGGTAAGGCGTTCTATACCCACACCGAAGGCGTAACCCGTATATTTCTCACTGTCGATGCCGACATGGCGAAACACCTCCGGATGCACCATGCCGCAACCCAGCACTTCGATCCAACCCGTCTGACCACAGACCCGGCAGCCGTCGCCACCACACATGACGCACTCGATATCGACCTCGGCCGATGGCTCGGTGAATGGAAAATAAGAGGGGCGAAAACGCAGCTTCAACTCCTGCTCGAAAAAACTGCTGAGAAAATCATAGAGCACCCCCTTCAGATCGGCGAAGGAAACATTTTCATCCACCAGCAGACCTTCCACTTGGTGGAACATCGGCGTATGGGTCAGATCCGAGTCGCATCGGTAGACACGCCCCGGCGCGATGATCTTCAACGGTGGGCCAGCATGCTCCATGGTACGGATCTGCACCGGTGAAGTATGTGTGCGTAGCAGCAGATGGGCATCAAAATAGAAGGTATCATGCATCGCCCGCGCAGGATGGTGTTCAGGAATATTGAGCGCTTCGAAATTGTGGTAGTCATCTTCGATCTCCGGCCCTTCCACCACTTCGAATCCGGCATGGGCGAAGATGCGCTCAACACGCTGCAGGGTGCGTGTCACCGGATGCAGCCCGCCACGAGAGAGCCCCCTGCCGGGCAGGGTGACGTCGATGGTCTCGGAAGCCAGACGCCGGTTCAGGTTTTGCGCTTCCAGTTCGGCCCTACGCGCCTCGATGGCCTGCTGTAAAGCCTGTTTCGCCTTGTTGATCGCCTGACCGGCCTGGGGACGCTGTTCCGGCGGCAGCTTGCCGAGTTGCTTCAACTGGGCAGTCAGCAGTCCACTCTTTCCCAGATAGCCAACCCGAATTTCATCGAGTTTCGCCAAGTCTTGCGCCGCCGTGATCGCCTGTTGAGCCTTATCTGTCAGACCCTCTAGATCCAGCGTGGATTCGTCCATCTGTGTTCTCATATCGGGGTTAGGAATTTATCAATAAAAAAGGGGAAGGTCCGAAGGCCTTTCCCCTTTTGTCGTCGTCATAGACCGGTCAAAGAGCGATCCTTACGACAGGCAGTTAGCTGGAGATTGCGGCCTTGGCCTGTTCTGCCAGCGCGGTAAATGCCGCCTTGTCGTGAATCGCCAGATCGGCCAGCATCTTGCGGTCGACCTCGATGTTGGCGAGGTGCAGACCGTTGATCATGTGGCTGTAGGAGAGACCATTGTCTCTGGCAGCTGCATTGATACGGGCAATCCACAGGGCGCGGAACTGGCGCTTTTTCTGGCGGCGATCGCGATAGGCATACTGGCCGGCCTTGATGACCGCCTGTTTGGCGACGCGATAGACCTTACTGCGGGCACCGTAATAGCCCTTGGCTTCCTCAAGCACTTTTTTGTGACGGGCGCGTGCTTGTACACCGCGTTTTACTCTAGACATTGTTCAGATCCGATTCGTTGAGGTTAGGCGTATGGCATCATGCGACGGGCGACGGCCACATCGGACTTTGCAATCGTGTTGGGAGCACGCAATTGGCGCTTACGCTTGGTGCTCTTCTTCGTCAGGATATGACGACGATGGGAGGCGTTCCGCTTGAACGAACCGGATGAAGTGCGCTTGAACCTTTTGGCCGCACCACGATTTGTCTTAATCTTAGGCATTTTCTCAAAACTCCGCGATTTGTAACGCCTGTTGGCGTTTTAAAGTTACTTTTTCTTGGGGCTCAGCACCATCACCATCTGGCGGCCTTCCATCATGGGTTTTTGCTCGACCTGTCCGTAATCGGCCAGATCTTTCTCCACCCGTTCAAGAAGTTCCAGACCCAACTCGCGATGGGCATGCTCACGACCCCGGAACCGCATGGTTACCTTGGTCTTGTCCCCGTCTTGCAGGAAACGCATCAGGTTGCGTAGTTTTACCTGATAGTCCCCCTCGCCCGTCCCTGGTCGGAACTTGATCTCTTTGATATGAACCTGCTTCTGCTTCTTCTTAGCGGCCTGTTTCTGCTTCTTCAACTCGAAGAGAAACTTGCCGTAATCCATCACACGACAAACCGGGGGTTCCCCGTTCGGTACAATTTCCACCAAATCCAATGTCGCTTCCAGAGCAGCCTGTTTGGCTTCCTCAATCGAAACAACACCTATTTGTTCGCCCTCGACTCCGATGAGTCTCACTTCCGTGGCTGTGATGTCATCATTCAGACGATGCTTTTTTGCAGCAGCGATAGCCGGTTCCTCCAAAAAGTCCAATCCCGAAAAGTAGAAAAGCACCGGATCGACCGGTGCTTTACACTCAGTTCACACGCTCAGTAACCTCTTTGCGCATCCGCTCGATGAAGTCCTCTATCGGCATTGAGCCCAGGTCTTCACCCTTTCGTGTACGCACGGCTACCGTACCCTCTTGCATCTCCCGGTCGCCGACGACCAGCAGGTAGGGCACGCGCAACAGCGTGTGCTCGCGGATTTTAAAGCCAATCTTCTCATTTCTCAAGTCCGATTCAACGCGAAAACCGTTGTCTTGCAGGGATTTGAGGCAGTTTTGGACATAATCGGCCTGGCGATCGGTGATATTCATCAGCACCGCCTGTACCGGGGACAGCCAAAGGGGCAGTGCGCCGGCATAGTGCTCGATGAGGATTCCGATGAATCGCTCCAGCGATCCGAGGATCGCCCGGTGCAACATCACTGGTACCTGTTTGCTGTTGTCCTCGGCGATATAGTGGGCGCCAAGACGTTGCGGCATGGAGAAATCGAGCTGAATGGTGCCCAGCTGCCAGACCCGGTTGAGACAGTCGCGCAGAGAGAACTCTATCTTCGGCCCGTAGAAGGCTCCCTCCCCCGGCTGCAGTTCCCAATCCAGTCCCTGCTGGTTGAGCGCATCTTCAAGTGCTTTCTCAGCTTTATCCCATATCTCGTCTGATCCAACACGCTTTTCAGGTCTCGTGGAGAGTTTAACCATCACCTCTTCAAAGCCGAAATCCCGATAGACCTCGAACAGCAGGTCATTGAAAGCAAGCACCTCGGAGAGAATCTGTTCCTCGCTGCAGAAGATGTGGGCATCATCCTGCACGAAGCTACGCACCCGCATCAATCCATGCAGGGTGCCCGACGGCTCGTTGCGGTGACAGGAACCGAACTCCGCCAGGCGCAGTGGCAGATCACGATAGCTTTTGAGACCGTGGTTGTAGATCTGGATGTGGGCCGGGCAGTTCATGGGCTTGATGGCGTAGACCCGATCTTCCGTCTCGGTGACGAAGATATCATCCCGAAACTTGTCCCAGTGACCCGATTTCTCCCACAAGCTGCGATCGATCACCTGGGGCGTGTGAACCTCCTGGTAGCCATGATGCTTTAGCTTTTCGCGCACATAATCCTGGATGGTCAGATAGATCTGCCAACCCTTATTGTGCCAAAAGGCCATGCCGGGGGCCTCTTCCTGGGTGTGGAACAGGTCGAGGGCCTTGCCGATCTTGCGATGATCCCGCTTTTCGGCCTCCTCCAGACGGTGAAGGTAGGCATTCAGCTCCTTCTTGTCGCGCCAAGCCGTACCGTAGATCCGCTGCAGCATCTCGTTGTTGGAATCGCCGCGCCAGTAGGCGCCGGCCACCTTCATCAACTTGAAACCCTTGCCCAGCCTGCCGGTACTGGGTAGATGGGGTCCGCGACAGACATCGAACCACTCACCCTGACGATAGACCGAAACCTCTTCCCCTTCAGGGATGATGTCGCGAATGATCTCCACCTTGTAGTTCTCGCCGAGCGCATCGAAGGTGCTGATGGCCTTCTCCCGCTCCCAAACTTCCCGTTGCAGGGGCAGGTCGCGCTTGACGATTTCATGCATACGCTGTTCGATCTTCTTGAGATCGTCGGGCGTAAAAGGCTCTGAACGGGCAAAGTCATAGTAAAAACCATCCTCGATGGCGGGGCCGATAGTCACCTGGGTGCCGGGATAGAGCTCCTGCACCGCCTGGGCCATGACATGGGCCGCATCGTGTCTCAACAGTTCGAGCGCTTCCGTTTCGTCGCGAGTGGTGACAATGGCGACATCGCTATCATCCTGAATCAGCCAGGAGGTATCGACCAGCCGACCGTTCACCCGTCCGGCCAGCGCGGCCTTGGCAAGACCGGGACCGATATCGGCAGCGATGTCATTTACGGTAACAGGTTGTTCGAAATGGCGTTGTGAACCATCGGGGAGGGAAATGATTGGCATGCTGCAACATCCTCATCAGTGGTGGCCCATACGAGAGGCCACATGAAACAAAAGGGCCGGCACCTGAAGAGGGCCGGCCCTGCGAAAAAAATTTGTCCTTGAAAAGCGGAAACATTCCACTTGCCCATAACCTGAATCCATCAACCAATTGTTTCAGTGAATCAATGGCTTAATGCGAACAGGAGAGCTGTCGCAAGTCTAATACAAGCCCTACCGACAAGTCAAAGCGCCAGATTGAAGCCAGCTGCCGCAATCAATGGCCGCCATACCTCAGCCTGTGCTCAACGCTTTATTTTGCGCAACGTCCCCTCTGTCCAGAAATTGTTGCTCAGGCCACTGTTGAAACTGACGACCTTGCGAGGAATGACCGCCATGCTTTCCTGGCCGGTCCTCAGATCCAGACCATACCAGTACTTCCAGAACAGGGCCCGAGGGTCACCCTCGTCTTCCGCATTCACTAATCCCCAATCCCGATCGATAACCTTGATCAGTTTGCCGTCTTTGTAATAGAGGGTCCGATAGTCGGCAAAACTCTTGATGTCCACATAGCTGATGCGGTAGTCATACCACCAGTTACTGAATTTGGTCGTGCTCTTGAGCCCATAGACATCTTTGTTGAGATGGCGGCAGCTGCGTTGGGGCACACGGCCGGAATAGCGGAATAGCTTGCCTTCCAGGGAATCCATCACACCGAGACAGGTGCGCAGCTTCTTCTTCCCCATCAATTCGTGGGTTTCGTCCTCGGGTTTGCGCAAGGTTACATCGCCGAAGGTGAAGACACTCCCACCCCAGGCATCTTCGTGGCTCGGCTGTGCAAAACGTCTGATCTTGCGCAGCCGGGGAATCCAGACCATGTAGTCCTTACTTTTATCTTCGTCGGCATACTCGGTGACCAGCATACCGGTACCCCGCATGTTCCCGGAGTGAAAGATCGCCAAATCCCGTGAGCGGATGGCATTGTCAGCAGCATAATTGTTATTGAGATGCCGTTCGACTGCCATGGTCATGGGGCTGCCGCCCTCAGACTTGTTGACCAACACACTAAGGGTACCCCCACGCCGCTTGATGGAGAAATTGTCAAAGGCATAGAAATGATTGGCAAAATAGACCTGCCTGGCCACTTCATCGGCATCCGGTTCCTCTCCGGCCTTCGGATATGCCAGGGTTCGATCCACCCCGGCCTGGGAGTCGAATGCTAGAACGCAAAAAGCGGGTATGAGATATATGCCATTTTTCAGAAACAGGTTGTGTAACTTCATCGTCCTTTCCCCAGGGTTATGCCTCAGGCAATGCTGATCGGGCCTTACTTTTTCATTTCGCGGGTGTATTTGAAGATATCTTCCTTGATGCGATCGAGATCGCCGGTCGCCAGATAGTCCTTGTGCAGTAGCTCCTGGTATTCGGTCGGTAACTTTTTATAGAAAATATAGCTGCCGGGGGACTTACTCTGCAGAAAGCTTGAAAATCCCTTGAGGTCAACCAACTGGGCCGCTTCGCTGTCAGTGCTACCTAACCAGGTCGAGTCGGGCGGTGGCTGGAACTCCTTGCTGGTGAACTCTGCCACATCAGCTTCGATGGCAGTGATATAACCGGGATCTAGGGCATGGGCGGTGGTGGCTTGAAGAGAACCTATCAACAAACCGCAGAAGCAGACTACGGCTGAGCGGGTCAACACAGATTCCATGAGAATACTCCTTACAACAATCCGGTGTTGTTCTATATAACCAATCTTATTTGTTGTCGTTATTGGGTCGAATTATTGTTGTTTTCGATCTCATCATGGCCGGTGCTCATGAGTGACAAGCAATCTCAGAGAGTCACTCAAACTCAGCCTCCATGTCAGATCGGCCAGCAATAGAAATTCTTTATTTTATTTGTGCCTGCGTCAACTACTTATAGCATTGAGTCAATTCTGGACGAAAACGAAATCCCGATTCGTCTCTCTGAGTGACAACAGCATGCAGTCGCAGAAATTGCTTGAATAGTTGAAATCACCCCGATTCTTCACGTTATAATATAACATTACAATCATCCCACAAAAGGCAACCCCTCCTCTACCCGATGAAAATAGGTCTCACGTTTGTGCATGGCTGGATGGCAGTCGCCGCATGGCTCGCTCTTTCCACTACAACAACACCTTTGCTCGCCGCTCCCAATGTTGTGGTCAGCATCAAGCCCGTTCACTCACTTGTCTCCGGCATCATGCAGGGAGTGAGCGAACCGGATCTGTTGATCCGTGGCAGCCAGTCTCCTCATGACTTCAGCCTCAGGCCGTCTGACATGCAACTTTTACGGCAGGCCGATCTGGTAGTCTGGGTCGGTCCTGATGTTGAAGCCTCGCTGGCCCGCCTGTTCGAAAAGAACCTTCTCACTGCCCGCGTGGCGACATTGACACAGCTGCCTGACGTCGACTGGCTCTCTTCCCGCAATGAGGGTGACTGGGAGACGGAACAGCATGATGCTACCGCTCACGCGGACCATGCACACCATCACACAAGCAGTATCGACAGTCATATCTGGCTGTCGCCCGTTATCGCACGCCACATCGTACAGCAGGTCACCGAGTTGCTTTGTGAACTCGACAGAGCGAACACGTCCCGCTATCGGAAAAACAGTCAACAGCTGATTGCGCGACTGGCTCAACTCGACAGCGAACTCGCGTCGACCTTGTCTCCAATCCGGGAACGGCCCTTTATCGTCTTTCACGATGCTTATCACTACTTCGAGCAGCACTATGATCTTAATGGAGTAGGCTGCGTGAGCCTGAGCCCGGATCGACAACCCGGTGCGCAGCATATCCACGAACTGCGTTCGATGATTACCCATCTGCAGGCGCGATGCGTGTTCTCCGAACCCCAATTCGAGCCCAAACTGGTAGAGACCTTGATCGAGGGCACGACTGCAAAAGCGGGTTTTCTGGATCCTTTGGGAAGTGATCTCGAACCAGGAGCTGAAGCCTATTTCCTGCTCATGCATCAACTGGCAGAGAATTTGGCCGGATGTCTTCGCTGAGAGAGCCGCAAAATGTTTGCCTCCAACCCTTTTTCCGATAACACACACGACCATACCACCTGCCGCAGTCACGCCCTGTCGCAAGCAGAAACCTACTGCCGACATCATAACCTGCGCCTGACCGCCCTGCGCCGGCGCGTGCTGGAGCTGGTCTGGACCAGCCATCAGCCAGTGGGCGCCTATGCCCTGTTGGAGAGACTCATCGGCGAGGGCCGCAGGGCAGCTCCGCCAACCGTCTACCGCTCTCTTGATTTCCTGCTACAGCATGGACTCATTCACCGCATCGCCTCCCTCAACGCCTATGTTGGCTGCAACCACCCGGGAAGCGATCACGAGGCACAGTTCTTCATCTGTGACGGATGCGGACAGGCGGCAGAGATCGGCAACCCATCGATCGAGTCGGCAATCGCCAAGGACGCGAAGAAGCTTGGCTTCAACGTGGCCCGAAAGACAATCGAGGTAGTGGGGATCTGCGCCCAATGCCAAGCGATCGAAAAGCCATGAACCTGAACAGAGAGATCCTCGTGACGGCCAGCGGGATCAATGTCACCTTGCAGGGACGACAAATTCTCGACGGCGTAAACCTGAGCGTGCTGCGGGGTCAGATTGTCACCCTGATCGGGCCCAACGGAGCCGGCAAGACCACGCTGGTGCGCGTCATACTCGGTCTGCTGAAACCGGGGGCCGGGGAGATAATGCGGCAACCGGGCATGCGGATCGGATATATGCCCCAACGCCTGCACCTGTCTGAAAATCTGCCGTTGACGGTCCGACGCTTTCTCGACCTGGGTTGTCACAAGCAGTGCGAGAGCGACCTACTGGGAGTGATCAGGCAATTGGAAATCGGTCATCTGCTGGAGAGCCCCCTGCAACGACTCTCCGGCGGCGAACATCAGCGTGTTCTGTTAGCCCGCGCGCTGCTGCGTAAACCCGATCTGCTGGTGCTGGACGAACCTGTTCAGGGCGTTGATGTCACGGGTCAGGCCGCTCTCTACGGGCTAATTACAAAGATTCGCGAACAGCTCGGCTGCGGCGTCCTGATGATCTCCCATGACCTGCATCTGGTGATGGCCACCACCGATCAGGTGCTCTGTCTCAATCACCATGTCTGCTGCTCCGGCCATCCTGACAGTGTGAGCCAGCATCCGGCCTATCTGGAGCTGTTCGGCGCACCGGCCAGCGCCAAACTGGCTGTCTATACCCACCACCATGACCATACCCACGACAGCCACGGTGAGATCAAGCCCATCTCCGGGGATAAGTCCCATGGATGACTTCATCCTGCGTGCACTGGCCGCTGGTCTTGGCGTCGCCCTCATCGCCGGCCCACTGGGCGTTTTCGTCGTCTGGCGACGCATGGCCTACTTTGGCGACACCCTCGCCCACTCCGCCCTGCTTGGCGTGGCGCTCGGATTTCTGCTTGGCATCAGCGTCAATCTGAGCGTAATCACCCTCAGCGTCTTACTGGCACTGATGCTGGTCGGCATGAATGGCAATCGCCAACTCTCCAGTGATACCCAGCTGGGTATTCTCGCCCATAGCGCCCTCTCGCTCGGCCTGGTGGTGATGGCGTTTGAGACCGGTGTAAGGGTCGATCTGATGAGCTATCTCTTCGGCGACATTCTGGCGGTGACAACGAAGGATCTGATCTGGGTCTGGGGTGGCGGATTGACGGCAATGATGATCCTGAGAGTGATCTGGCGTCCTCTGCTGGCCCTCACCGTGCATGAGGAACTGGCGCAGGTCGAGGGGATCCGGGTAGCCCCGGTACGAATGACCTTCATGGTCCTCATCGCGCTAGTCATCGCCGTCTCCATGAAGATCGTCGGCGTATTGCTGATCACGTCAATGATGCTGATCCCAGCAGCGGTAGCGCGCCGCTTCAGCCGCACCCCCGAACAGATGGCCCTGCTGGCAGCCCTGGCCGGCGCTCTCGCTGTTGTCCTCGGGCTGGCCGGCTCCTGGTATTGGGACACGCCGACGGGGCCAAGCATCGTCGTCGCTGCCGCCCTGCTATTCCTTTCGAGTCAAGTCATCCGTCAGACACCATAAGCCTGTCACAGCACGCGTTCCCCGCTAACCGCCTCTATTCCAAACTGTCGCCTCAGCCCCCATGCCAAATTGTTCAAGAAAACAAAGCACAAGCCGATAGAACCCTACATATTCTGCTGTTATTCTATCCGTCGGACCGTAAATGGATGTAGTACCTGTGCAGGCTCGAAGCTCTTCTCAACCCGTCATCTCGAGTCTCAGCCACTATCTATCCTGGCTGCTTCTGCTGATTATTGTCTGTTGGAGCACCTTTGCCATTGCAGCCGATCCGCTGATAGTGGGTGTTTTCCCGCGCCGGGATGCGACCGTCACCGCCAAGCTCTTCCGGCCTCTCTCCCTCTATCTGGAACGGCAACTGGGGATGCCGGTCACTTTGGAGATGTCGCCTAATTTTGAAACCTTTCAAACCAATCTCAAACAGCGCCGCTATGACTTGGTGCATCTAAACCCCTTCGACTATATCAGCGCCCATAGAGATCTTGCCTATGACGCAGTGGTGCAGAATGAGGAGTTCGGCGAAGCAACCATCAGGGGCGCAATCTATGTCCGGCGCGACTCAGGCATACGGCAACTCAGCGAGCTGAAAGGAAAAAAGATCCTGTTTGGCGGCGGCCCGCGCGCCATGATGAGCTATATCGTCCCCACCTATCTGCTGCAACAGGCCGGTCTGACGAATCGGGATTATGAGGAATCCTATGCCATCAACCCGCCAAACGCGGTGTTAGCAACCTACCTCAAGCGTGCCGACGCCGGTGGCGCCGGTGAGGTGGTGCAGCGCCTGCCGGTGGTCACCTCAAAGATCGATGTCTCACAGCTCGATGTCATCGCTGTCAGTCAGCCACTTCCCCATCTGCCCTGGGCGCTCAAACGGGAGATGCCGGCAAAGCTCAAACAGCGCCTACAGACATTACTGGTCGATCTCAAGGAGAGCCAGGCAGGCAGGGAGATTCTCAGTCAGGCTCGACTGAGCGCCTTCAATCCCGTCACCGACAAAGAATACGATGCCCACCGAGAGATAGTTGACAGCGTCTATGGGCGATGAGCAGCAAACCGACACGCATCGACCTAGAGCACACGCTCTAAATCGAAGCCTGCGCGTACGCTTCCTGTTCTGGATCAGTATCGTCCTGCTGCTGACCCTCGGCGGTGCAGCCTATTATGTCTACTCGGCTCAGCAGGTGCTGCTGGCAGACAGCTTACGCAGCAAGGTCGAGGCCATTGGACGCTTTATCGCGCTGATCAGTCCCGAAGCCATCTACACCTTCGATATCACCAGGCTTGATCTCTATATGAGCCAGATCAGCGAAGATCCAGACGTACGCTTCGCCCAGATACGCTCGCCAGACGGCCTGCCGATGACCACCTATCTGCCGCCGGGCACACAACCGCAAATGCTTGACCACTGGATCTCCCGGCTCGCTTTAACATATGGGAGCAAACGCGACGCCTCCGATCTCGTCACCACCTATGTCTTCCCCATCACCGATAATGACGAGAACCTGGGCAGCGTATTCGTCGGTCTCGATACCTCACGGGTGATTGATGACACACGGCATGTGGTGACCGAGCTGATAGAAATCTTTGGCGCCATCGTTCTCTCACTTGCAGGTCTGATCTTCATCATTTTCAAACTCCATGTACTCAATCCCGTCGGCACGCTGAAAAATGGAGCCATGCGCATTGCCGAAGGTGATTTCTCCCACCAAGTGCCGATCACTTCGCATGATGAACTGGGGCATCTCGCGGAGTGCTTCAACGCAATGATGAATGAGATCAATCTCGATCGCGAGGCGCTGCTCAAGGTCAATCAGGAGCTGACAAAACTCTCCATGGCGGTGGAACAGAGTCACGCCTCCGTGGTGATCACCGATCTCAACGGCCATATCGAGTATGTGAACCCGAAGTACTGTGAAGTATCCGGATACCAGCAAAATGAGTTGATCGGCAGAAAGACACACATCCTTGGCGGTGAGCTAGAAAATCCCAAAGATATACTAGAGATATGGGATCAACTGGCCAACGGCGAGATATGGAAAGGGGAGTTCCGCAATCGACGCAAGAACGGCAGAGCGTTCTGGGAATCAGCCGTCATCGCTCCGATTCGCGATGAAAGTGGCAATATCACTCACTATCTGGCGGTCAAAGAGGACATTACAGAGCGCAAGGTATTCGAGGAAAAACTGCTGGAGCAAGCGACCCATGATCAGTTGACCGGACTGCCGAACCGCTTTCTGGCGATTGACCGCCTGCAACAGATGCTACAGCACGCACACCGACACCAGAGGCGGATCGGCATCATCTACATCGATCTGGATAACTTCAAAACAGTCAACGACAGCATGGGTCACGCCATCGGCGATGACTTGCTGGTCCAGGTATCGAACCGAATCTGGAGTCATCTGCGCGATGAGGACACACTGTGCCGATTGGGTGGCGACGAATTCATGGCCCTGGTGCCCAATCTACAGCAACCTGTTGCGGATTTGAAAATCATCCTCGATCGGGTGATTGCATCCCTGCAATCGCCATTCAACCTCGGCGGCCGGGAAATTAATATAACGTCGAGTCTCGGCATCGCTCTCTACCCGACTGACGGTGACACCGTCAGCGCGCTGATGAGCAATGCCGACATGGCGATGTATGAAGCAAAAAGATCAGGCCGCAACACTTTCCGCTTCTTCACCCATGAGATGAACAGGAAAATCCAGGACAAAATGGCCCTGGAGACCCGGTTCGCACATGCGCTGGACGCAGGAGAGCTCTATCCGGTCTACCATCCGGTGATCCGGCTGTCTGATGGCGCATTGGTCGGAGCCGAAACCCTGCTGCGGTGGAAAAATCCGGAGCTGGGTGATATCAGCCCCTCTGAATTCATACCGATCGCCGAGCAAACCGGTCTGATCCGTCCGCTCACCGACTGGCTCTTCTGCACCATCCTGGAACATGCAGCAGCATGGCAGCTACCGGACGATTTCTGGCTGGCTGTGAACGTCCCCCCCACCTACTTCTGCGAAGAATCATTTCGACAGAGTATCGAAGCCATGGCTCATCAGGCATCGGCAATCGATCTTAAACTCTGTGTAGAGATCACTGAAAATCTGTTCATGCAAAACAGCGAGGCGGCGGTCGAGAATTTCAAGCTGTTGGCCGAACTGGGCGTCACATCGGCTTTGGATGATTTTGGTACTGGCTACTCTTCCTTGGGCTATATAAAACGTTTTCCATTGAACTATGTGAAGATCGACCGAACCTTTGTCAAAGGACTGCCGGAGGATACCGAAGACCGCTCATTGACCGAAACCATTGTTCTCATGGGACACCGACTCGGCATCACCATCATTGCCGAAGGCGTGGAGACCCAGTCACAGCTCGACTACCTGAAGTCTCTCGAAGTGGAATATGCCCAGGGCTACGGCATTGCCCAACCAATGAATCATCGCGTTTTTGAACGCTATCTGGCCTCCTATGCCAAGCGCCTCACCATACATTGAAAATCGATCGAGGGAACCTGTTAACACGAATCCAGTAGCCCCAACCCTTCGGATCGCCCTTCAAGTGAGATCGGCGGGCCAGTAGTCCGTCGCGATCCCCTCTCCCAGATCAGCCTCGATCAAACGCTGGCGAACCTCGAGCAGGCGCTGCAACAGCGCCGGTTCCGCTTTGGCATAGGCCTCCGCATCCGGTACCCGCTTGACCACCACACCGAGCAGTTCGGTAATGGCATTACCAATGGAATTCTGACTGATGGTGACGATCAGTTTACCCTCCTCATCGCGGTAGATCAGCTGCTTAAAGGCGGGTTGCCAGCGAATCGAGTTGGCGTATTTGGCATCCACGATACAGCGCTCACGCACCTTTTTGGCGGTGCCGAGGAAGTCGTTGTTGAAGAGCAGGATGCTCTCCACCTGCTGCGGGAAATAGACGTCTTTCGGCATCGGCGCATTTCGCGTCGAGACCTGACTGAAGAAGGTGCGATAGAAATCGATAAAGCCCTCCAGAATGGCGTCGTATTCGTGCCAGAAGCGGATGTTGCGTAAAGCGGCCACGCCACCGCGGATCTCCCAGCACGGCAAGCCCTGGGGGTAACCGGTCAGTTCGATACGGGACTCGTCGGAACCGATCGGCTTCAGCACCTTGAGCTCCAGCGCGCTGTCGAAGAACTCCCGGTATACATCCCGCATGTAGGATTGGAACAGGCTATGCTGACCACCGTCGGTGAGGTTCGGGTTATTGGCATCGGCCAAGGCAGCCTGGCGCAGTTCGCGCATGGGGAAGACGATGAAATGGTTGTGCAGCATGCGGATGCTGGGTACGCCTGGCGAGGTCAGCGGCCAGGTGGCATCGAGGCTCGCCTCCCCCGCCAGCAGCAGATGCCGCTTCGGATCGGGATAGCTTTCCAGCATGTACTCGATGATGATCTGGTTCATCCGATTCCAGACATGCCTCACCTCCTGCGGCACCTGGGTGCGACGCACCGGCCGTCCCAACGGATTGAGGATCACCTGGGAGGTGTTGTAGATGATAGAGGTGTCGAACTCGTTGCTGTGGCCCAAGGCCTTACGGTAGAGCAGCAGGTTCTCCGGATTCATCAACAAGCCGTTGTTATGCACCAGATCGTTGAGGTTCTCGGTACTGTTGAAGAACTCATTGGCCTTCATCCCCTCCGGCACATCGAGCGGAATGGGGCGAAAAGGGGTGGTGATCTCGCGCGGGCCGAACTCCATCTGACAATACCTCCTGAGCCGAATTGTACTAATTTGTGAGAGTGAAGAGAGTTTCGACAAGTTTACTTCTCTTCGGTGCGGCAAGCCGCACCCTAGCCCGCATGTTTCATCCGGGAACGCGAGGATCGCGCCGGGATCGTTGTTCAGATGCGGATTTGCGATTGAATCAATAGCA
>JBNKOL010000065.1:0-41469 GCA_050294655.1 Sedimenticolaceae bacterium | reverse complement strand
CCCGACAGGATTTGCCACATACCACTCCAGCGTCGGGTTACGCTGCGCTAACCCGACCTACCCGGCGTTGAGGCCCAGGGATTTAGCCGAAATGACAATGTCTGAGGAAAAGAAGGGCTCGGTGGCGCCCCGCTGGTGGCTCAGGTGATCGGGGTCGGCCGGGAGGCCATGGAAACGGGCCAACAGGACAAGCACGGCAAGACCGGAATCAACCTCCCTGTCGGATTCAATACTGTGTGGCACCCTTCGCACTCCCTGCGACAACTATTCGACTGCAGACTATACCGAATCGGACACAAAAAAATTTGGGATTTGCTTAATCCTGAAGAAATCGAAATAGGGTGATTACACGAGCCCATGCTACCTGGATTTCAGACTGGGAATGGCCACAGAACCGCGACAGGGCGTGTCACGAGAAGACAGGATAATGGTGGGAGAATCCAGCTAACCCATTGAAAAGCCAGCAGTCAATCACAAGGACCGCAGAAGTTCGAACGATGACATACCCGCCATGCCAGGCAGGACGGCACGCAACCTCAACCCCGCAGCCCCAGCGGGTCCTGCGGATCGACACCCTCCATGAAGGGGATGGCCCGATCCTGGTGGGTGACTTGGTAGACCAGGCCGATCCAGTTGCCGATCACCGCCTCGGCCGTGTCGTGCCAGGTATTGTCCAGGCTCTCCAGGACCAGGTCCTCGGGGAACTCGGGCAGCGGGGCGCCTTCCGCCCTGGCCTGCTCCACCCGTTCCCGGTATTCGTTGAAAACGGCCTGACTGCGCAGGGTGAAGTAGCCATCGGGAAAGGGCGGATAGTCGGCCCGCTTGCCGGCGAGATAGAGCATGACCTCCCGCTTGTACTCTTTCAGCAGACTGATGGTGTCGTACTCCGGGTGACCCTGGAAATAGACCACCCGCAGGCCGTCGGCGCTGACCGCCAGATGGACCCCCGCCTGCTCGCTCTCCACCAGCACCTGTAATCCCGCGGTGTCGAACTGCTGACGGGAGATCTGGTTGTAGCGCGAGTGAGGCACATCGAAACGGGTATTGATGTCGTTGACCAGGGGGTGGTGGGGCGCCACCACCCGATGGCTGTAGACACCCCACAATTTGTCACCCATGTGGGTCCGCTTCTGGCCGTGGTGGGACTGCACCACCGCATGGGTGGCGAGGCAGGAGCAGAGCACGGAGGTGACGTTTTCATAGGCCCAATCGACCACTTCGGTAAGCGGTTGCCAGAAGGGCTCCTGGGAGAGATTCGGATGGCTGACATTGGCGCCGGTGATGATCAATGCATCGAGACCCTCCCGCTTGATCTGTTCGAAATCCTCGTAATAGGCGTCGATATGCGCGCGCGCCTGGTCGCCGCGAGGAAGCGCTTCCAGGGTGAAGGGGTGCAGATAGAACTGGGCGATGGGATTGGCCTCCCCCGCCAGCCGAAAGAACTGCCGCTCGGTCGCCTCGATGGCCGCATCGGGCATCATGTTGAGCAGACCGATGTGCAGCTCGCGAATATGCTGATGGGTAGCGCGCTCGGGGGTGAGCACATTCTGCCCTTCCATACGCAGGCGTTTGAAGGTAGGCAATTCGGTGTGGGCAACCAGTGGCATTAACTCTTGTCCTTGGGACTGGGCGATAGATATGTTCCGCAGTGTCTCCACTCAGAACCCATAGCTGAAAAAAATAGTACCGCCGTCGACGGGAATTGCAATCCTAGGAATCAAACGGCGCGGGCAACCACCGCTTCGAGCATGTCGAGAAAACTCTTCTCGTCGCTCACCTGGGCCAGCTCCTCGGTGGTGACGACATAACCGTAACGTTCTGCAATTGCCTCATAACGGGGAATGCGGGCGCGAAACAGCCGCGGGAAGACCCAGCTGGAGAAATCCCAGGGATCGATCAGGGAGACATATTCGATCTGCTTCATCTGCATATAGAGCGCCAGCTGTTCGTCCAGAAAGGCCTCGCGATAGTAGAGCGGCTTCGGCGAGGAGACGGCACGAGCGATCAATTTCTCCTCATCCTCATGGCTCGCCTGGATGTAGAGCAACAGCGAATGCTCGGCCAGAAACTCCAGCAGACCGGGCTCGTCCAACTCGCACAGGCTGCCCCCCACGTCGTTGATGAAGTGCTGATAGCCATAGATCAGCTTCGCCTTGCGCATGAAGCTGGGCAGGTCGTACATGGCGGCGATCTCTGCCAGGCGATGCAGATTCTGCCGGCGCTTGAATTCGCTCAGCCCAATCCCTCCCTGCTCCGGGTCGCCCAGCATACCGAGAAAGGTGGAGACCGGCTTGAGGTTGTGAAAGGTGATGTTGTTGCGAATGAAGATGGAATCGGAACGCAACAGATCCCGCAGTAACGGTACCTGCATCGCCTGCTCCTTGATACTGTCGAGGATCGCCTCATCCAGATAGCGCGTACCTATCCGGTAGTCGCCGGAGTAGTGGAACCAATCCACATCCCGCAGCATGTTTGACAGGCGGGTCTTGCCCACACCCGACATCCCCATCAGGGTGATGCATTTACGATCCCAGGCGCGAAACCCTTCAAGACTGAACTTCACAAACTCTCTCCCCTCGGCTAAGGGGCCAATTCTACGGGGTGTGGGACAGCGTGAAAAGGCGCATGAATGGCCCGGGCAGAATCCACCACTGTCTGTGCTATGCTTGCTCTTGATCCATGAATCCATGGTGACCTGTAGGCAGGCAACACCCAGGGCATATCCGGATGCATCTCGGCGATCTATCCATTCTCCTCGTAGAACCTTCACTGACCCAGCGCCATATCATCCAACAGCTGTTCGATGAGCTGGGCATCCGCTTCGTCGAAACTGTCACCACCGGGGAGGCCGCTATCGCGGGCATGCGGCACAACAAGCCCGACGTGGTCATCTGCAGCCTCTACCTGCCGGACATGACCGGTACCGACCTGGTGTTTCAGATGCGCGACGACGAGGAACTGCTGGAGATCGCCTTCATGCTGATCTCCAGCGAGACACGCCTGGCCATGCTCGATCCGATTCGCCAATCAGGCGCCGTGGCGATTCTGCCCAAACCCTTCAGCGCCAATGACCTGCAGACGGCTCTGAACGCCTCCTTGGACTACCTCGAAACGCCCTACGTTGAACTCAAAGACATCGAAACGGAGCTGCTGCAGGTGCTGATCGTGGATGACAGCAGCATGTCACGCAAACACTTGCGCCGTCTGCTGGAAGCGGCAGGCATCGAGCATATCCGCGAGGCGCAGGACGGAGCCGAGGGGGCCGCCCTGATCAATCAGCACTTTTTCGATTTGGTTATCTCCGACTACAACATGCCTGAGATGAACGGCCAGGAACTGCTCGATTTTATCCGTCAACAAAGCGGGCAGCCGGGCCTGCCGGTGCTGATGGTGACCAGCGAATCGAACCAGAACCGCCTTGCCGCAATACAGCATTCCGGTGTTTCCGCAATCTGCGACAAGCCATTTACCAGTGAAACCATCTACCGTCTGCTGCAACAGACATTGCAAGACCCAAGCTAATAACCGACCTAGCGGATTCGCAAAGCGTTAATTTATCGGTTAACATTCCGGGAATTAATTTCCGAATCAGTAAGGATTTTGCACCTAAATTACTGCTATTGTTAGACTTGCAGGTAGTGATGCGCAGCATTCCCCCTTCGAATCCAGCCTCCAGCTACCGTATATAAGGAAGGACGAGAGGGAAGGTCAGGTCAAGCTTCTCTTGCGTTTGCCGTTACCCTGACCAGGCAGTAAATCCATGCTCCACTCAATTGGAACACAGAGCGTCATACCTATAACTACTATGTCCAATGTACTCATCATTGACGATCAGTCGATCACCCGGATGATCCTGCAGGAGCTGATCGGATCCATAGACAGGGATGTCAAACCTACCTGTTTTGCTGATCCTACCGAGGCGTTGGAGTGGGCTAAACAGAATGATGTGGATCTGGTGATCACTGATTACAAAATGCCGCAAATGGACGGTATCGAATTCACCAAGTGGTTCCGGCGAATTCCCGGATACAACGACGTACCGGTGATGATAGTGACCTGCATCGAAGACCAGTCAGTGCGCTATCTGGCCCTTGAATCGGGCGCCACGGATTTCATTACCAAGCCGATCGACCATACCGAATGCCGCGCACGCTGCAACAATCTATTGACCATGAGTCTCCAGCGCAAGCTGATAAAAGACCGCGCCCTGCTGCTGGAGGCGGAGATCCGTAAAACCACCCAGGAGTTGCACGACCGCGAAGAGGAGACCCTGATCCGACTGGCGAAAGCGGGTGAATACCGGGATGAGGACACCGGCAATCACATCCATCGTATTTCCCGCTATTCACAGCTGATCGCCGAAAAACTGGGGCTATCTGGAGAACTGTGTGATTTGATCGCACAGGCCGCTCCGATGCATGATATCGGCAAGATCGGCATCCCGGATGCCATTTTGCTCAAGCCGGGACGCCTGACTCCAGACGAGTTCAAGATCATGCAACAACACACCGAAGTCGGTTTCGAAATTCTCAAGGACAGTCCGTCGAAATACCTCCAGACCGGTGCGATTATCGCCTTGAGCCATCACGAAAAATATAATGGTCAGGGCTATCCGCAGGGATTGCAGGGTGACAAGATACCACTGGAAGCGCGAATCGTAGCGGTAGCCGATGTCTTCGATGCCTTGGTCAGCAATCGGCCCTATAAAAAGAGCTGGCCGGTGGAAAAGGCCTTCGAATACATCGAACAGGAGCAGGGAAACCATTTCGATCCCAATTGCGCAGAGATATTCCTCAACGAATCGGCCCAGGTACTCTCTATTCACAATGCTTTGAGCGAGTCAGGCTAAGCGGCTGGTTCGCTCAGGATAGCTTTATCGGATATGGAACGAATGACGCCTTACACCTATCTCCGCATTGGCTGTTATGCCGTCGCTGGAAGCGTCTTCCTTCTGCTGACGCTTTTTTTGGCATACACCCCTTTAGACCCCGTTATCCAGGGGATAACCCTGCTTTTCTACATGGCGGCGATAGTCGCCATGGCCGGCACACTTCGCTACCACTTCTGGGGGCACGCTAAGCGGGTTGACGGCGCCAGCGAATCCGACTCGCTTGCCCCTCCTCACAGCGAGCTCTCTTCTTCTGTTGAAGGTGACTCACCGAAGCCTGATGCTGCGCAAGCCAAACAGCCCAAGCGGCAACAGCGGGCGCCCATTATTCTCCTGACCCGGCATGACCACACCGCCAAAGTGATTCATGAATACGTGTCAAGATGGGACCATACCCTCAATATCGTCAGTAGCTGCGCCGAAGCCAGTCAGACCATGCTCAATCGCATACTGGAGGCCGGCACCGACCAGGAAGTGACTCTTATCGTAGACACCCAAGATCTGGAAATGGACCCCATCCATCTGCCAGCACTGATCAGACACGAGGCGACACAGGCGACGCTGAAGTTGATTTGTATCGCAAGCAGGCGTGAGGCCTCCCGTACCCAACAGCTGTTGGATGCCGGTTACACTGCCACGCTGGACACACCGATCGACAAATCCCAACTCTTCTCGGCAATCACCACACAGGAAGATCACGCCGCAAACAATAGCAACGTGGTAAGCCTGACACACTATCGTCAACGGACTGAACGACAGGTCAGGAAGCGCATCCTGCTGGCCGATCTGCAGAGCGCGGACCGCAAACGAATCGCTGCCCGTTTACAGGCGGCCGGGCACCGGGTAACGACGGTGGAGAATGGCGAGCAGGCACTGGACGCGCTGGAGAGCAAGCGCTTCGATGTGGCACTGATCAATCTGCAATTGCCGATCATGAGCGGCACCCAGGTCATCAAGCTACACCGTTTTACCACACCACATTCACAATGGGTCAGCTTCATTGTAATGACGGACCAAACCACACCGGCAACGCTGAGACTATGTCGCGATCTACAGGTCAACGCCTGTCTTTTCAAACCGGCACCAACAGAAGCCTTACTGGAGATGGTCGACACCGCCCCGGTGGTTGCGCCCGCGTTGCCCGCCGCCCTCCTGCACGTCCCGGATATCACCGAACACACTCAGGAGATAAGGTTTCTGCATGCCGACCTGATCGACACCAAGGTGTTACTGGCCTTGGATCAGCTCGACAGCGACAGCGGTTTCTTACCTGATCTGATAGCCATCTTCGAGCGCGACAGTGTGGTCATTCTGCAGGGTATGGAAGACGCCGTCGAATGCCTCAACGCCACAAGATTCACCGAGCTCTCAAGCATACTCATGGACAACGCCGGGCAGCTGGGTGCATTTGCACTCTACGAGAAATGTCTGACCCTGCAGCAGATGAGCCACCAGGAGCTCAATTCGACCCTCGCCCCCAAGCTGGCGCACCTACGCGAACTCGTCATCCTCACCACTCAGGCCTTTCAACACTACCTCAGGGAACGGGAAAACCAGAGTTCCGACCTAAGCTGATTCGTCCCGGACAGTTGGGATTTCATCGCAGCCAGAACCCAGGAGAGAGCAGCACCAGCAGGGTGAATATTTCCAGCCGTCCCAATAGCATGGCGATGATGGAAAGGAGTTTTCCCAGGTCGCCGACACTCTGAAAGTTATAGGCTACCTCGCCCAGACCCGGACCCAGGTTATTCATACAGGTGGCCACGGCGGCGAAAGCCGAACGCTCATCCAGTCCCGCATGGATCATCAACAGAACCAGTAGCGCGAACGTCGCCATATAGAGCCCGAAAAAACCCCAGATACCCTGCATCAATCGGGGATCGACCGTGCGTTTACCCATCCGCACGGGAATCAGGGCATGAGGATGAATCAGCGAACGGACCTGCTGCATGCCTTGCTGAATCAGGAGCATCACCCGCATCACCTTCATCCCCCCCGCCGTGGAGCCACCGCAACCACCGACAAAACTGATGTAGATCAGCAACATCGGCAGGAAATTTGGCCAATGAGAGAAATCGACCTTGGCGAATCCGGTACTGGTCACCAGAGAAACCACCTCGAAAGCCGCATCCTGTATGCTGCCAGTCAGATGGCTGTATTCTCCTTCCAGCAATAGCACCGTGCTGACCACCAGCACCACCGCAACCACAAAACGCAAAAAGGTCTTCACCTCCGGATCCCGCCAGTAGTGAAGCGGATTCCGCTGGTGCCAAACGGTGAAATGGACACCGAAATTGATCGCCGCCAACAACATAAAGATGACGGCCACCCACTCCACCACGTTGCTTTGGTAGTATCCGATACTGTCATCGTGGGTGGAAAAACCACCGGTGGAGACCGTCGAAAGGCTATGCGCGACGGCATCGAAAAAAGTCATCCCCGCCAGCCAGTAACCGGCGGCGCAGGCGACCGTCAAGGCAAAATAGAGCAACCACAAGGCGCGCGCTGTCTGCGCCAGCCGTGGTGTCAGTTTCTCCTCCTTGGTGGGCCCTGGCACTTCGGCACGGTAGAGCTGCATGCCGCCGATACCCAGCATGGGTAATACAGCGACACCCAGCACAATCAAGCCCATACCCCCCAGCCATTGCAGTTGCTGGCGGTAAAAGAGCAACGATTTCGGCAGATCGTCCAGGCCGGTAATGACCGTCGCACCGGTGGTGGTGACGCCGGAAACCGCCTCGAAGAGCGCATCCAGCGGCTTCAGATCGGTACTGATCATCAGGGGCCAGGCGCCCAGCATGCTGAGTATGACCCAGAACAACACCACGATGAGAAAGCCATCGCGGGTTCCCAGGTTGGCCGGTTCCTGACGACCGATCAACCAGAGCGAGCCACCCAGCAACAGGGAACCGGCAAGCGGGATGAGAAAATTGAGCAGCTCAGCAATTTCACCGTAACCGATGGCCAGAGCCATCGGCACCAGCAGGGTTAAGCCGAAAATGATCGAAAAGGCGCCAATGGTTCGGGCAATAGAGTAAGCGTGCAAAACTATTGTTCTCGAGTCTATAGCGGATTCGTCCGCTCACCTGCAGGCATACTATTGATCCGGCACCATTTTTAGGTATCGTTCAGCCGTTGTGTGCCGGATTGGCAACTCAAGCCTGACGGCCGGAAATGCTCACTTCGACGCATCCGTTCACAGGAATAGTTCCCCACCACCGACTGGGTCTGACTACATCCCCGGTATGACTCCATACTGCCAGCCTTCAATCCTATTCATTCAGCTAACAGGTCACCACCATCGGCTCACTATACAGTGAGCCGGGATGGAATGGGCGTTCAACCTGTAACCAGGTCACTGCATACCACTGACATTGCGGGAAGCCAGAAATTCAATCAACTCCTGATGGGTCAGCGAATAGGCAGCGGAGGTCTCTGCAAACATATTTTCTGCCAGCTCAACGAACTGCTCGCTATCCAGCGAGGCTGCCGAAGAGCAGATCGCATGCAGAGTATGCGCACCCATACCGGCAGCATTTCCCGCCAAGGCGTGGGCAGCTTCCACAAAGTCGCTCAGCTTGTGCTCGACAGCCGCTGTTTGCATGATCTCAAGCAGCTGTTCCGAATCCGTAAAAAACTTCATCACCAGCTGGTGCAGAAAATCGGGTGTCTGGCTCAGCTTCGACAGATCCTCCAGCACACCCACATCGATAATCAAGGCCTGCTTGCCCGCTTGCGCGGTGTCCAACGGGAGATCATTGCCCAGTGAACCCTCCACTGATGAAAGGAGCTTACCTTGCATGACCTCATCGACAATTCTCACCAGCTGACCGGAACGAATCGGCTTGGTGAGAAAGGCGCTCACACCGAGTTTCTGGCACTGTTTCTGAGCGTCCACGGTGGCATTGGCCGTTAGCATCATGAAAGGCATCCGAGAGATGTCGCTTTGCGCGGCTTGATAGCGCTTAATCACTTCCACGCCACCCATGTCGGGCATCTGCATATCGAGTATGGCCAGGTCAAAATCATCCTGCATCAACGCCTGCAGTGTCTCCTCGCCCGTGTCGACGACACTTACCTGATGCCCGGCCCGCTGCAGGATCTTCTGCACGACCTTTTGATTGATGTAATTGTCCTCCGCCAGCAAAACGCGATACTGACGCTTGGCCAGGCTCACCAGGGAGTAGCCTTTATCATCGCTTTCAATGTCGAGTTTTCCTCTTGCCGCCAGAGCATAATAGAGGGCGTTTCTGAACGTCTCCGGATTGGTGGGCAGTGTGACGATGACCAGAAAACCGGCTTGCCGCAGGTACCGTTTCCGCTCAGTTCCCAACTCTTCCGACGCCACCAGCAGCAACACCAGATCCTCCAGTTTGGGTTCGCTGCGAATGGCGTTAGCCAGTTGATCGGCCGGTATCTTGACCCGTGCCTCATCGACAATCGCCACGTCATAGGGATTGTTCAGCGAGACGGCGTTCAACAGCTCCTGGAAGCCGCTGGCACCGGTCTGACTGACCTTGGTAATCAGGTCGCACTCATCCAGATAAGCCAGCGTGGGGGACTCCTGATAGCTGCCATCGGTAAACAGTATCCACTGAGCGGTCAGCAGCCGCGACTGATCCATAGCCTGTGACGCGTGCTCCAGCGGCAGCTCGAACCAGAAACGGCTGCCCTGCCCCAGCTGGCTCTCGACGCCGATTTTACCCTGCATCAGCTCCACCAGCTGTTTGGTGATGGTCGTGCCAAGACCGGTACCGGGATAACGTCGGGTAACGGAGTCGTCCAGCTGAGTGAAGCGTTCAAATATACGCTGTAGGTGCTGCTCCGAGATTCCAATACCGGTATCGATGAGCTCAAACAGAAGCCACTCGCCATCCGCCACATCCGCTGTCGGGGTTTTGCGAGAGATGCGAAGGGTGATACTGCCCTGCTCGGTGAACTTCACGGCATTGGAGAGCAGATTGACCAGGATCTGGCGCAACATCAGGGGGTCGATCCGCACCACCGGCGGCACCTCGGGTTCGATCCAGAGATCGAGCCGGATGGGTTTGCTCAGTAGCTGCGGACGGATCATCACCATCGCATCGTAGGCCAATAGATAGAGATCCTGATCGACCGAGTGAATCTCCACCTTGCCCGCTTCGATTTTCGAAATATCCAGGATATCCTCAATCAGGCTGACCAGTGATTCCGCCGACGCATGGATACTGCGCACGATATCCTGCTGCTCCTCGTTCAACGGGGTACCCACCAGCAGATCGGACATACCCACCACACCATTGAGCGGTGTGCGTATCTCATGGCTCATGTTGGCCAGAAAGCGGCTCTTGGCCTTATTCGCGGCCTCTGCGCGCTGTTTTTCCTGTTCCAGCCGTTTAAGCAGGGAGGCGACAAACAACGGTATGATCAGTAAACCTACCAGCAGGCCAAGGCTGAGCACGAAACCTTCACGCCAGAAATCGCTGAACACGATAACGCCCGTGAAACCGGAGATACTCAGCCCGCAAGCGAGGAAAAGATCACTGCGGCCATAGCGCAGGCCGTTACCCAGGGTGATCCAGAGATAGAGAATGTAGAGAAACGAAGTAGCTTCGCCACCCATCAGCATGGCAAGACTGATCACCACGGCATCGCTGGCGGTGGCGCTGATGCGACGCAGACGACTGCCGTCGGGCCAGAGTACGGTAACGGCAACAAATACCAGGGATATCAAGCCATAGGCAAGGCACAACCGAAAGAGATTCTGCGGAAGCCCGTCAAGTTGACCCAACAACTTGAGAAGGTAGATATAAACGATGAACAAGGAGACAAAACCCAAGCGGACAAGCGACTGCTGGAATTCGCTGTCAGGTTTGCCTATTAGCCGTGGAATACGCTTCCCAACGGCGATGGCCCATCGTTTGATTGAACTGCTATTGCCCATATTCTCCTGTGTCAATCCATGTTTTGTTGACGCTCTCGATGGCGGCACAACAATGGCCATCCCTCCTTGACGCTGACAACCCTGCCACGGGACTCCATGCTCAGCAAGAAACGGAAATAATGACTTATCGGACGCTGCGTCAGAGGCAATTGCGTCGCGTGAAAGACACTCTAGACATCCAGTTTATCAGACAACTTGTTGCAATTACCCTAAAACTACAAGTCGCTGTTAACGTTAGCCAACTTATTTGATTTTGTCACTTCCAACCCACCTTCGCCCCATGTTCTGAATCGGCGCTATTTTTATTGGCTTAGAATTAATTCAGGTTCCTTGATTCTTTCCCAAGCAATTCACCCTGTATCCCAACATGTTGCTTGCTTTTACCCCGGTCAAGCGGAGCACCGATACGACAATAAGGAAGATTATTCCCACATCAGGGAGTGCATGAATCAGTCGAAGAACTATGCAGGTCTCGATAGCCTGCTGCCCTCACCTTGCACTGTCCCATCCGTTCAACTTCTCGGCTTGGCCCGTGCGGTGGCAACAGCCTGCAAGGGATCGTCGGGCCAAAAATGTTTCGGATAGCGGCCCTTCAACTCCTTCTTCACTTCCGGATAGGTACGCCGCCAAAAGCCCCCGAGATCGTCCGTTATCTGCATTGGACGCTGTGCGGGCGAGAGCAGATGCAGCATCACCGGCACCCGGCCGCGACCTACCCGCGGCGTATCGGCCAGACCGAACAGCTCCTGCAGCCTGACCGCCAATACCGGCGCCTCACCCGATGTGTATTGCAGCGGAATCCTGGAACCGCTGGGCACCCGCAAGTGCGAGGGTGCTTCCTGTTCGATCTGCTGCTGCTGCTCCCAGCTCAGGCGGCTGTGCAGAATGGCGTCCAGGTCGAGCCGCTGCAGTTGCGTCAGCTGCGTCATTCCCTCCAGCCACGGACCCAGCCATTCGGGGAGATGACGCAACAGCCAGGCGTCGGAGAGATCGGGCAGGTCGCTCTCCTCCAGCGCCGTGCGCAGCCAGCACAAGCGCGCCTGCCAGCGACGCAACCCCTTGCTCCAGGGCAACACGTCTAGCCCCTGCTCGGCGATACCTTCGAGCAGCGCTTGGCGCTGAGCCACCGGGTCGGCCTCCTGCAACGGCAGCCGCGACAACACCACAGCGCCAAGGGATTCCACTGTTTGCGCCCTGACACGCTGCGACGGACTGTCCCAATAGATCCGCGCCTGACGCTCGATTTGCAGATCCGGCAGATCGCGCAACTCCTGCAGACTGATCGCCGCCGCCAGTCGCACCCATCCCTCTTTCTCCCCCGCATCCAGCTGCGCCGCCACCAGATACTCGGCCGCGGCCAGGGGATCCTCCTCCGACAATCGTACCGCCCGCCCGCTAACCAGGCGGAAGCGCGCATGGCCGGTCTGCTGTGCGATCCGGTCGGGATAGGCAAGCGCCAGGGATTGGGCCTGCGACAGGTCGCTGTCGGAGCCCGGCTCAGTCATAGACTTAAGCCGTCTGGCCCAATCCCGGGCAACCCGGTCGAGCTGGCGGCAGGCCGCCTCATTCAGCGATTCGGTTTTTGACTTGGTTCGAGGATCACGCCAGGCTTCTAGCAACCTCAAGCGCAGACCCACATCCACGCTCCGGACGCTGCCGCTAACCCGCGAGAGAATGTCGCGTTCGCTCAGCAAGGCAGCCAGATCACACAGCTGCCGGTGTTGTCTGCGGCTACTGCGCAGCAGCATGTGGGCCAGTCGTGGATGCAACGGCAGGTGGGCCATGCCCCTGCCCAGGGGGGTCAACCGGTGTTGGGTATCGAGGGCGCCGAGCCGCTGCAGCAGTTCATCCGCCTGTTGGTAGGCCGGTTTCGGTGGTGGCTCCGGCCAGCGCAGCTGTTGCGGATCGCTCACCCCCCAACGCGCCAGCTCCAACACCAACGGCGCCAGATCGGCCTGCCGGATCTCCGGTGGGTGAAAGGCCGGCAGGCGCTGCTGCTGAGACTCGGGCCAGAGGCGGTAACAGTGGCCGGGACCCAGCCGTCCCGCCCTTCCCGCACGCTGGGCGGCGGCGGCCTGAGACACCGGTTGGGTCTCCAGCCGGCTCAGGCCAAGACCTGGCAGAAACACCGGCAACCGCGACCAGCCACTGTCCACCACCGTGGTCACACCTTCGATAGTGAGGCTGGTCTCGGCAATTGATGTGGTCAGTACAATGCGCCTTCGCCCCTGAGGATCAGGCAACAGGGCACGATCCTGCTCCGCCTTCGGCAGGTCGCCGTAGAGAGGCGCCAACAGGGGCGCCTGCGGTTGGGACTGCAGGCTCTGCTTAAGGCGGGAGGCGGTCTGGCGTATCTCCCGCACGCCGGGCAGGAACACCAGCAGATCACCCGGCTGCTCCCGGAAGGCCTGCAGCGTGGCGGTGGCCGTCTGCTCTGCGATGCGCCGCTTGTCGAGCGACTTTGCAAGATAGTGGAGCGCTATGGGGTAGCTACGGCCCTCCGCCTCGATCACAGGCGCACCACCCAGCAGTTTGCTGACCCACTGGGTATCGAGGGTCGCCGACATCACCAGCAGACGCAGATCCTCCCGTAGTCCTTGCTGTACATCCAGGGCCAGGGCCAGGCCCAGATCAGTCTGCAGGTTACGCTCATGGAATTCGTCGAAGATGACCAGGCCGACACCCTGCAGCTCCGGATCCTCCTGCAGACGACGGGTCAGTATCCCTTCGGTCACCACCTCGATACGTGTATTGGCTGAGACCTGGCGCTCCAGGCGGATGGAATAGCCCACCTGTTGCCCCACCTTTTCGCCGAGCAGACTGGCCATACGACTTGCGGCGGCGCGCGCCGCCAGCCGTCTCGGCTCCAAGAGCAGGATCTTCAGGTTATCGAGCCAGGAAGCCTGCAGCAGATTGAGAGGCACCAAGGTTGTCTTACCTGAACCCGGCGGGGCGCAGAGGACGGCTGAGCGATGCTCAGAGAGTGCATCGACGAGAGCCGGCATGGCCTTTTTGACAGGCAGTTCATCCGTGGACAAACCCACCGCCTCAGGCAGACTGCGATATGGCGTCCAGCTCCCGCTCGCACTGGATATGCAGATCGAAACGCAGATCTTCGGCAAAGGACTGGCCGATGATCCAGATCTGATTCAACTCCTCACTGAGCGTGGGCAACACTGTGAGCGCACTCCGGGTACGTTTCTCATCGAAGAAGGCGAAGGGTTCGTCGAGAAACAGGAACTGACTGCCCTTCACGGTGCGCTCTACCAGTTCCTGGGAGAGGGCCAGACGAACCGCCAGCATGATCTGGCGCTGGGTGCCGCTGGAGATCTCATCCAGATCCATGAAATCCCGCTTCTCGCTGGAGAAGGCACGTACCGAAAGGTCTTCCTCGATCTGCAGGTGCTCATAGCGGTTCTCGGTGAACAGGGGCAGGGTCTGGCTGACCAGACCCCGCAACTTGCGATTGAACTGGTAGGAGACCTCGCGACTGGCGCCCTGGATCAATTGATCCGCCAGCTCACTGATCTCGATATGCCGCTTACGCTCACTGATCCTTTCACGCAGTTCTGCCTGCATGTTGCGTAGCTGCGCCGCCTTGTCGAGGCGAGCCTGCTCCTGGCTGATGGCCTGCTCCAACTCACGCTTGCGCTGTCCTGCGCTATCCAACTCCTGACGCTGCTGATTCTGTTCAGCACCGACACCGTCCCGCACCTCCTGCGGGGTGGCCTGCCAATCAGTGACACGCTGACTGAGCCGACCTCGGGCCGCGCGATCGACCGCCTCCGGCCCAGATGCAGGCGACGCCGGATCCGATTCCCCGGATGCGCTTTCCGCCTCGCTGGGGGGGTCAGCGGGATCCGCTTTCTGTATATCGACATCCGGCAGATCGTCGAGCACGGCGGAGAGTTCATGCGCCAAGGTATCCATCCCCTTGATCTGCATCGCCAGCAGATTGCGACGAAAGACGAAAAAGAGGAACAGAAAGGCGAAAACCACTGCGCCATAAAGCAGCCAGGCCACCATCTCAGGCTGCCAGAAGGCCAACCGGGAGGCGAGCAACGCGGCGAGTTTCTGCGCCAGATCATGCGTCGGCAGTTGTGCCAGCAGATACCACACTCCCCCGCTGAGCAAGGCCAGCAGCAACATCAGCCCAGCCCAAAGGCCGCTGCGCCCACGCACCGAGTAGGCCTTGTTCCGCTTCGGCAAGACATCTTGGTAGGCGACCGAGGCACTGTCCAGCGCCTCGATCCACCGATTGGCCTCCGCCACACGGCGGGTGAGGGTGTCATGCTCACTCTGCAGCGATGAAAGCAGGCGCGGATCGATATCCAACTCCTCCAGTTCCGTCTGCAGCTGGCCCAGATCCTCCTGTCGAGTCTGGACCTCGGCGAGGGTCTCCGCATGTTCATTGCGACAGGCCTCGGCGCAGTATTCGAGGGTCACCAGCCCCGCCATGGTCTTCACCGCATAGCTATGGGGATGGGGAGTGGTAATCTCCCGCTGAGCCAGATAGAAGGACTCGATGAACTCCTCATATTCGTATCCGACCAGCGCATAAACCTTGTCGGCCACCTGTTCGACACCCCGGGCCAGAGGCTCTTCTCCCGCTTCGGCGTCGGCCAGGGCCAGTCGCGCGCTATGGTTGCCGACATCATCGAGGAAACGTTCGAGGCGGTAGCGCTTAGCGTCGCTGGGAGTGAACTCCAACTCAACGGAACAGTGAGTTTCGTCCCAACGGATGATCTTGGTCAGTTCGTCGAAATCGAGGGAGAAAGTGCGCCCGAACAGCGCGAAGCAGACGCTTTCACCGATACTGCTTTTACCCGACTCATTCGGGCCGGTGATGGCAATCAGACCCCGTTGCGGAAGATCCTGTAGATCCAGCGAGGCGTATTTGAGAACATTGCTGGCCTTGATGGAGTTGATGATCACGTCCAGCCCTCATCCGCCAGCACGCGCAGCTTGTCGAGAACCATTTGCATCGCCTGTTCGAACGCCTCCTGATCGAAGGGCTCGCCCGAATTGAGCCGACGCTCACGCTCGGCATTGCAATAGGCCAGAAACTCCTCGGCCGATGCCCCCAGGCTTTCGGTCGCCTGGTTGGGTGACTGATCGAACGTCGACATGTAGTAAACCCTCCAACGGGTATTTGTTGTACCGGAGGATGTGGCAATATCGGTACGGTCGGCTCTGGTGGCCGGCTCTCAGCGGTTGAGTATAGGGAGTTCTGCCTGGCAGGTCATCATTCTGTGACAGTGGCGGGAGAGTCTCCAAGTGCAATCACCAGGATATCGTTTCCATTTGCATTTCTCCGATACGCAAGGCAGTGTATCCGCTGGCCCGAATGGTTCACCTGGGAACGCGATGATCTCACCGCACCGAGCCTGCCACCCCATCGCCGATACACCTATGAAGGACACAGAGTGGAGTTCTGCCATCGTCTTCCCCAAAGCCTGGGGTAATAACAAACCATTTGAATAACGACTGCAAGGAAGACCCATGATCGACCGTTTCTTTCAATCCATCCTCAATCACCGATGGCTTGTCATCGCCTTATCACTGATACTGACCGGTCTGTTGGGCAGCGGCCTCACCCGTCTGGAATTCAGCAACGACTACCGGATGTTCTTCAGCGAGGAGAACCCCCAGCTGCAGGCCTTCGAACAGCTGCAGAACACCTATACCAAGAACGACAACGTACTCATCGTCATCGAACCCAAGGATGGCAAGGTGTTTACCCGGGATACCCTCGCCGCAGTGGCCGAATTGACCCAGCAGGCATGGCAGATCCCCTACTCCCTGCGCGTCGACTCGATCACCAACTACCAGCACACCCATGCCGAGGAGGACGATCTGGTGGTGGAGGATCTGGTACTCAATCCGCAGAGCCTGAGCGAGGCGGAGCTGGCCGCAAAAGAGGCCATCGCCACCGGCGATCCCCTGCTGGTCAACCGGCTGATCTCCCCCGACGCCAGCGTCACCGGCGTCAACGTCACCGTTCAGCTACCGGGAAGACACCTCAACGAGGTGCCTGAGGTGGTCCAGTTTGTGCGCAAAATTACGCAGGACATCGAGTCGGCCCACCCGGACATTCGCATCCACCTCACCGGCATCGTGATCATGAACAATGCCTTCCCCACTGCATCCCTGGGGGACATGCAGAGCCTCTACCCCGCCATGTTCATGATGGTCATCCTGGTGTTGGTGGTGATGTTGCGCTCGATTCCCGGCACCCTAACCACCCTGCTGATCATCATCCTCTTGATCATCGCCACCATGGGCATCACCGGCTGGCTCGGCGTCAAGCTGTCGCCACCCACCACCATCGTGCCGATTGTCATCATGACCCTGGCGATTGCCGACTGTGTACACATCCTGGTCAACTTCCTGCATGGCATGCGGGAGGGAGAGACGAAACGCCAAGCTTTGCTGGAGAGCCTGCGCATTAACCTGCAGCCGGTGTTTCTCACCTCCCTGACCACCGCCATCGGCTTTCTCAGCCTTAACTTCAGCGACGCCCCGCCCTTTCGCGACCTGGGCAATATGTCTGCTATCGGCGTGCTGTTGGCATTCTTTCTCTCCGTGACCTTGCTGCCGGCGATGATGATGCTGCTACCGGTGCGAGCATTGAGCGGGGATACCCGGGGCAGTCGGACGATGCAGCGTTTCGCCGAGTTCGTGGTGCGGCGCAGACAGTGGCTGCTTTGGGGCATGGGGCTGCTGATCCTGTTTCTCATTTCGCAGATCCCCAACAACCGGCTCGACGATCAGTTCGTGAAGTATTTCGACGAGAGCTACGAGTTCCGTCAGGCTACCGACTTCACCACCGAACACCTGACCGGCATCTATATGATCGAATACTCCCTGGAGAGTGGTGAGAATGGCGGCATCAGCGATCCCACCTATTTGCGCACGGTAGACCAATTCGCTCAGTGGTATCGGCAGCAAGCCCATGTGCTGCATGTCAACACTCTGACCGACATCATGAAGCGGCTCAACCGCAACCTGCACGGCGACGACGAGGCCTGGTACCGGTTGCCGGAGAATCGGGAACTGGCCGCCCAGTATCTCCTGCTGTATGAGTTTTCACTCCCCTTCGGCCTCGATCTCAACAACCAGATCAATGTAAAGAAATCGGCCACCCGTTTCTCCGTCACCCTGGAGAGCGTCTCCACCCAGCAGCTACTTGAACTCGAGGAGCGCGCGCAAGCCTGGCTGTCGAAGCACGCCCCGCAGATGCGCATCCAGGGTGTCAGCTCCACCATCATGTTCGCCCACATCGGCAGCCGCAACATCATCGCCATGCTCAAAGGGACCACCCTGGCGCTGATAGTGATCTCCGGCATTCTGGTCCTGGCCTTCCGCTCCCTGCGCATCGGCGGTCTCAGCCTGCTGCCCAATCTGGTGCCCATCGGTATGGCCTTCGGCCTTTGGGGACTGCTGGTCGGTGAGGTGGGACTGGCCCTGTCGGTGGTCAGCGGCATGACACTTGGCATCGTGGTCGATGACACGGTCCACTTTTTGAGTAAATATCTGCGTGCACGACGGGAGCAGGGGATGACATCGGAAGATGCGGTGCGCTATGCCTTCTCCACCGTCGGCACCGCGCTATGGGTCACCTCGCTGGTGCTGATCGTCGGTTTCGGCATCCTCACCTTCTCTCATTTCCAGCTCAATGCGGGCATGGGGCTGTTGACCGCCATCACCCTGGCTTTGGCTCTGGCGGCCGATTTTCTCTTTCTGCCCCCGCTGCTGATTGCCTTCGGAGGAAACAAACCATGAGACACTTATTGCTGCTGTCACTGCTACTGCCTCTCGCCGCCCAGGCGATGACACCGGAGCAGCGCGGCCTGGAGATCGCGCGGGAGATCGAACACCGGGATACCGGCTTTCACGACTTCGAGGCCAGCATGACGATGCTGCTACGCAACCGTCAGGGCGAAGAGAGCCTGCGCAATATGCGTAACAAGACCCTGGAGATGGAGAAAGACGGCGATAAGACCCTGGTCATCTTCGACGAACCCCTGGACGTCAAAGGCACTGCCCTGCTCAGCTTCTCCCACAAGGTGGGCGACGACGACCAGTGGCTCTACCTGCCTGCCCTGAAGCGGGTCAAACGCATCGCTTCGCGCAACAAATCGGGGCCCTTCATGGGCAGCGAGTTCGCCTACGAGGACATCGCCTCCCAGGAGGTGGAGAAGTACACCTACAAATATATCGGCGAAGAGGACTTCGAGGGCAAGACGGCGTATCTCATCGAACGCTACCCGGTAGATCCCAACTCGGGCTATACCCGTCAGCAGCTCTGGGTCGACCAGGAACGCTATATCCCGCTCAAGATCGACTACTACGACCGCAAGAACACCCTACTGAAAACCCTGGTGTTCCGCGGCTATCAGCAGTATCTGGGAAAGTATTGGCGTGCCGATCAGATGTACATGGAGAATCACCAGACCGGGAAGACCACCCTGTTGAGCTGGGAGAAGTACAGTTTCCACACCGGCCTCGACGAGGGGGATTTCAACAAGAACAGTCTCAAGCGCGCACGCTGATGAAAAAAGCGTTTTGAGTTAATTACATGCGGTACAGTCTGAAACCTTTCTTCGGAATCTATGCAGGGTGCGGCCATACCCTATTTAGCCGCTCTCCACTGTTGCGAGCCTGCCTGTTACTCCTGCTACTGCCGCCGGGTCTGCTCCCGGCCGGTGAGTGGAGCGGCTATCTGGAAGGCCAGCTGCGCTACTTTCCCCAAAGCGCTCTCGATAGCGACCAGTCCGACAGCACCTTCTCGCTGGCGGCTCAGCCGGAGTACTACCGCCGTTGGGACGAGAAAAAACAGAGCCTGCTATTCGTCCCCTTCGCCCGCCTCGACAGCCAGGATGAGGAGCGCAGTCATGCCGACATTCGCGAGCTGATCTGGACCTATGCCGGCGATGGCTTTGAGGCCCGAGCCGGCATCGGCAAAGTCTTCTGGGGGGTCACCGAGGCGCTGCATCTGGTGGACGTGATCAACCAGACCGATCTGGTGGAGAATCCGGACGCTGAACAGAAGCTGGGTCAGCCGATGGTCAAACTCTCCCTGGAGCGGGAGTGGGGCTTTCTGGATCTCTATCTGCTGCCGGGGTTCCGTGAGCGTACCTTCCCTGGTGAAGAGGGCCGCCTGCGCACCCACCCGCGGGTCGAGACCGACCTGGCAAGTTACGAATCGGAGCGGGAGCAGCGGCATATCGACCTGGCTCTGCGCTGGTCCCACTATATCGGCGATTGGGACTTCGGCCTCTCCCACTTCAGCGGCACCAACCGCGATCCGCTCTTCATTCCCGGGCTGAATGGCGCCGGCGAACCGGTGCTCACACCCTACTATGAGCTGATGCGCCAGACCGCTCTCGAACTGCAAGCCACCAAAGGAGACTGGCTCTGGAAGCTGGAGGCGATCCACCGCAGCATCGACAGCGGCAGCTACAACGCCGCCACCGGTGGTTTCGAGTACACCCTGGTCGGCATCCGCGACAGCGTCATGGACCTGGGTCTGCTGGTCGAATATCTCTACGACAACCGGGACGTTCCCACCACCCCATTCGACAACGACCTCTTCCTCGGCCTTCGTCTGACCGCCAACGACACCGCCGGCAGCGAACTGCTGGCCGGGGTGATCCGGGATCTGGACAGCAGCGCCTCCCTGTTCAATCTGGAGGCGAGCCGACGTCTCGGCAACAGCTGGAAGGCAAGTCTGCAGGCACGTCTCTGGTTCGCGGTACCGGACCATGACCCGCTCTCCGGCTACCGCCAGGATGACTATGTGGAGTTCAGTCTGGCGCGCTATTTTTAGCGACTGCAGCCAAGCCGGTATCCGGCAATGATGCCACTCCCTGGCGTGGCGCCATAAGCTGCCCCCCTAGAGCCTGTTAACACTAATCCAATACGCCCTGCTGGGGCTGTTTTTACGCCCAGCAAGGCAGAATGAGCGTGGTGTAGCCCGGCTACATGAGCGAATGATAACGCCGCTGGGCGTAAAAACAGCCCCAGCCCTCCGGGTTGCGTCTGAAAAGCGCCACTCGGCGTTGCTCGTCGTTCATTTGGAATGACCAAACTTCACTCCTCGCGCCTTGATTGGCGCTTTTTCAGACACAACAGGGTGTATTGGATTAGTGTTAACAGGCCCTAGATGCGCTTAATGGGAAATGAAATCCAGAAAAACCCCTCAATTGTTGCAGCCGGTGAAAAAATCTCATAAAAAGAGCACTTGAATGAGTTTTTGATGGATCGCCACTTTGAATGCAGCCAAAGGAAACAATGAATTTGCCAGCAGCAGGTTCCTGATCCGGTTTATATCCCCAGCGTCCCTCCCACTCATCCTCTCCGATTTCCTTCCACTCAGAATTGTCATCACGAAGGCTGAAGTAGCGCCCTTGGCTCTCACCCCTTTCTCTCAATGTGACTATGCCTCATGACGAAGGACTCACCCATTTCTCGACTCAGGAGACTGAAATGAAAAGTATCTTATGCGCCCTGTCGCTAGCCCTGTTTAGTCTCAGCTCACTCGTCTATGCCGAAGCTCAGGAACCAACCGCCGAACAGGAGATGACCCCTGAGGAGGCGCAATATCTGGTCGCAGCCAAAAAGATCTGGGATTCGCTGAACCGGCGCAAGGGCGACATCGATCTGCTCAACGGCCTAGTCACACTGCGCGTGCCCGAGAACTTCTACTACCTGGACCCCAACGACTCGGAAACCATCCTCACAGAAGTATGGGGAAATCCACCCGGTGCGGGCGCGGATACGCTGGGCATGTTGTTTCCCGAAGGCTCCACGCCTTTCGATGACGGCTCATGGGGAGTGACCATCGAGTATGAGGGAGACGGCAATGTCTCCGATGAAGATGCCGATTCGATCGACTATGCCGACCTCCTCGCCGATATGCAGGAGAGTACCCGGGAGGCCAGCAAACAGCGAATTGCCCAGGGCTACGAAGCGATCGAACTCATCGGCTGGGCCGCCGAGCCCTACTACGACAAGGTCTCGCATAAACTCCATTGGGCCAAAGAGCTGAAATTCGGCGACGATGCCAACCACACCCTCAACTACAACATCCGTGTACTCGGCCGGGAGGGGGTGCTGGTGCTCAACTTCATCGCCGGCATGGAGCAGAAAGCCGTGATCGATAGCAACCTCGACGGTGTGCTGGCATTGGCGGAATTCAACCAGGGCTCCCGCTATGAGGACTTCAACCCGGAGCTCGACAAAGTCGCCGCTTACGGTATCGGCGCTTTGGTGGCGGGAAAACTCGCCGCCAAAGCCGGTCTGTTTGCTACCGCACTCATTCTGCTGAAGAAGTTTGGTGTCTTCATCGTCATCGGATTAGGCGCGCTGTTTGGAAAACTCTTCAAACGCAAATCGGCATAGCCCAAAACCTAGCCCGAATGCTTCATTCGGGCTAGGGGAACCTCTGATTAATTCTGGATCGAGGGTGTGGTGAGATGAAATACGCCGGATCAAGGCGAAAAGCGCACGTAATAGCTAGCTATTGCGAAGCTTTTCAACGCAGAGCCGGAGCATTTCAGCCGCCACACACTGATTCATGAAATGATCAGAGGTTCCCTAGGGCCTGTTAACACTAATCCGATAGGCCCTAGAAATATTTAGTGTTCTTTGCGCTTCTCTGCGTACTTTTCGGTCAGTATCGAATCCGGTTTCGTGACACCCATTAGAGGCCTGACAGCTGTCAGGCGTAGACGTCGATCCCCAACACTTGGCTGACATAGGACCGCTCGTCGCTCTGCTGCAACGACTGGTAAGCGGCGACCGCCCGCTGTTGGCGCTCTTCCTGCGCCGAGGAGGCGTAGGGGTTTTGTGAGCGCTGACGGTTCAGCATGCGTTCCGCGGATTGAATGTCCTCAATGGCCCGTGTCGCCCGCCGTTCCACCACGCCCTGGGACTGGACCAGCTGTGTCGCGTTCTCCGAGGCAGCACGTTCCCGCTGGGGTTCCTGCACCACCGGGAGCGAAACAAAGGGCTGTGTACGGGAGATCTGCATGGTGAGGGTACGGGGTTGAATGCCTCAGGTCGTCGGATCGGCGACGACCTACTGTGCTTCGTATCCCGCCGTCTTGACGGCCTGAATCAGGTCATTCCTGTCAGCGCAACCGGTCACCACCGCCTCAGCCTTCTCCAGAGAGACATCGGCGCTATCCACACCAGGCATTGCCTGCAATGCCTTGGCGACATTCATGACGCAGTGTTGACAGGTCATCCCGGTAACTTTGAGGGTCGTGGACAAAGGTTTCTCCTGTTGGGTTGGTTTGAACAAGCGCAAGCGATTGGCATTGGTCACCACGGTTACCGAGGACAAGGCCATGGCCGCGCTGGCGAACATGGGCGGTAGCAGCCAGCCCGTGAGGGGATAGAGCACCCCCGCCGCCAGCGGAATACCAATCACATTATAGATAAATGCGCCGAAAAGGTTCTGCCGGATGTTTCTCAAAGTGGCCCGCGATAGCGCGATGGCGGTACTCACGTTGGTCAGGGAGTCGCCGACCAGGGTGATATCGGCGTTGTGGATCGCCACGTCGGTGCCGCTGCCGATGGCGAAGCCGGTGTCGGCCTGGGCCAGGGCCGGGGCGTCGTTGACCCCATCCCCCACCATGCCGACCCGGTGCCCCTGCTGCTGTAGCGCCTTGACGATCGCCAGCTTGTCGGCGGGCAACACCTCGCTGTGGACCTCCGTTACCGCCAGGCTGCGGGCGACCGCCTCCGCGGTGACCCGGTTGTCGCCAGTGCAGATCACCACCTTGACCCCCTGCTCCGCCAGCGCGCGCACCGCCTCCCGGCTGTCGTGGCGCAGCGGATCCTTGAGCACCAACAGCCCCTGCAGCCCACCGTCGAGCATCAGCCATACCGGGGTGCCAACGGCCTGGGCCTCGCTCTCGGCGATACGCAGCAGCGCTTCCGGCGGCTGGATCTCCAGCGTGTCCAGGTAGTGCCTGCCGCCCAGCTGCACCCGGTGTCCCTCCACCACCCCCTCGACCCCCCGACCGTGGTGGGAGCGGAAGTCGCTGACAGCCGCGGGCTCCAGTCCCTGTGCCCGGGCATGAGCGACAATGGCTTCGGCCAGCGGGTGGGACGAGACCGATTCCACGCCGGCGGCAAAGCGAATCATGTCAGCGCTCGCCACGCCCGGCATGGGGTAAATACCCGTCAGCGTCGGGCGTCCGAGGGTCAGGGTACCGGTCTTGTCGACCACCAGATGAGTCAACCGGCTGGCGCTCTGCAGCCCCTCGCTGTTGCGGATCAGTACCTTCAGCTGAGCGGCGCGGCTGGTACCGACCATGATGGCGATGGGTGTGGCCAGCCCCAGGGCGCAGGGACAGGCGATTACCAACACGGCGATGCCGGCGGTCAGGGCGTAGGGCATCTGCGGCATGGGGCCGACCAGCAGCCAGACCCCGAAGGTGATCAGCGCAACCAGAATCACCACCGGCACGAAGACCGCCGAGACCCGATCCACCAACCGGCCGATGGGCGGCTTGCTCATCTGCGCTTGGCGCACCATGGCGATGATGTGGGCCAGGGTGGTCTCCTCGCCCAGCCGGGTGACACGGAACAACAAGGTCCCGCTGCGGTTGATGGTGCCGCCGGTCACCGCATCGCCAGCCTGCTTGGCCACCGGCATCGACTCGCCGGTCAGCATCGATTCGTCGAGACTCGCCTCGCCCTCGACCACCTCGCCGTCGATGGCGATGCGCTCGCCGGGACGAACCCGTATCCGGTCATCGACCCACAGCAGGGAGACCGGCACCATCAGCTCTCTGCCCTGTCGCACCACACGGGCGATCTTGGGCGCCAGCCCGACCAGGCTACCCACCGCCTCGCTGGTGGTACGCTTGGCCCGGGTCTCCAGCACATGGCCGAATTGCAGGAAGGCGAGGATCAGCACCGAGGCATCGAAATAGAGCTTCTCGCCCCGCAGCAGGGAGCCGTCGGGCTGCAGCGTGATCAGCAGGGAAGCGAACCAGGCCGCGCCGGTGCCCAGGGCGACCAGACTGTCCATGTTGGCGGAGAGGTGTCTGGCCTGTTTCAGCGCGCCAAGATAGTAGTGACCACCGCTGAAGCGCATCACAATAAGACAGATGATGGCCACTGCGAGCCAGAAGCTCTGACCGCCCGGAGCCGCCGGTGAAGGGGTATGCCCCCCCATCTCCAGCATCATCAGACCGCCACCGACCACGCCGGCCAGCAGAGCACGTTGCCAGGAACGACGCACTTCGGCGGCAGCCTTGGCCGCCTCTTCCGCATAGGGATCGACAAAGGCCTCTCGCAGACTGGCCCTGGCGCCACCTGCTTCGAGGGCGAGTAACAGATCGGCGGGATGCCGCTGGGTGGTGACTTGCCAAAGATCCCCCTTGCGGGTCATTTCCGCCCCAGTATCGAAGCAGGCGAGGAGATCCTTCAGCAGAGGCTCCTGGGCCTCGCCGGCCGGTTCATCGATATGCAGCAGCAGGTTGTCGCTGGCAGCATGGGTCTCGATCAGGCGGGCAGCGTAGCCCTGATCGATCACCGCATTGACTACCGCTCGGGGATCACCCCCCATCACCTGCGCCCGTTTCTCCACCAGATTGACCGCCGCCGCCTCGACCCCGCTCACCGAGCGGATCGCCCGTTCCACCGCCGACACACAGCTGGCGCAGGTCATATCCTCCACCGCCAGCTGGTAGCCGCCGTTGCCTGGCTCTACCGACGGCAGCTCCACCTCCACCTGGGGAGCCGGATCGGGAATCGGACAGCTCTCCGACATCTCCGCCATCGGCCTCGCCTCGTACCCCGCCTGCTTGATCGCTTCGATCGCCTCATGCGGCAGACCACCGACCACCTCGGCGCAGTTGGTCTCGAGACTCACTTCGACCGACTCGACACCCGGAACCGCGGACACCGCCTTCTCGACAGCTGCCACACAATGGCCACAGCTCATACCGGTGACGGCCAGGCGGTAGCACTCCAGTGGGTCGGGGGTTTCGGCCTGTGTCTGGTGCTGTTGGTGCTGTTGGTGCTGTTCGCTCATATGTTGATTTTGAACCGCTAGAGAGGGAATCGTTCGCAGCTAAGATTACACCATTGCTGCAAAATGGGCTTTATTCAACCACCTCACAGAACAGGGTTATTCTCACGCTGCGCGAGCCCCACCTTACCCACGATGCAAGTTAGGCAGGGTTGGCCCTGCCCCACCATTACCTCTCTCGAATCAACTCCCCTCTTTACGATCGATAACGAAAACGATAACCGGATGTCAGACGTCCTTTTTCCATTTCTTCTTTATGAATGCCTATGCCAACGCGATCGCAAAGCGCATCTCCTCATGGTGAGAAGTTGCTTGATCAGCCGCCCGGTTTGCAGCCCATGACAATCGGGTTCAACGAGCGCCGGGCGGATGAGACATACCCTTTGGGTACGCTTCGCAATGATTTTCGATGGCTACCGCAAATTCAACCGCCCCATGTGTCGAGAGGCTTTACATTCTTGCCATCCTCGATTCTGATGGAATCACCCAACCATTTGATAAATATATAAAGTCATTGAGTGGCGTCATTTTTGCACATAAAGAGTTAGAGAATCGGGATGTCGCTAGAGGCATGAAATAAACGTCTGCGATCAGTTTGAATAGAGTCTGCGGCGCCCGATTATATTGCTAAACTGAGATGAGGTAACGACCATGTTGAAGCACGACTCGATCCCCACTCTTACACCCGAATTAGAGGTGGATCTGTTTGAAGATTACCCTGAGGAGGTACTCGTGTGTGAGTGGAATCCGGCACTCGAACAGGTTCTTCGGCTGCGCAGGCACAGGCTGGAACCAGCTGAGCATCAACAGCTCTATGCCTACCAGCCGGATCTGCCGACAATTCCTTACTAACCCTAACTCTTATAATCAAATCTACCGAAGCTCAAGGGTGGTTTAGTAAGATCGAGGACACCCGTCTTTTCTCCCCCGAACTATAATTGATAACCGGGTGTCCTCTTTTTCTCGCTCACTATCCAATACCCTTCTGGCGGGCAAGTCGACCTGTGCGACTGGCGTCCAAACAGCGTTTATTCAATCCGTGCGTGTAAAAATAATCAGCAAGTATCGGCTTGCCTGATCACGGGAAATTGCCGGGAAGGATAGCGGCGATGAAGGTGCTATTTTTCAACCGTGTTGGAATTCGGCAGGAACCGGCGCAGATAGCAGATTGACAGATCGGCCGGTTACGCATGAGCTACCCGTGGAATTGCAAAAAAAGCCGTTTTATTCTTCCTATACTCTATACTTTCCATTGCAACCGACCAGCGTTGACGATTTTCCACGATTAACCCGGCACCTTGAATATCTGAAGTGGACCTGCTGAATGTCATAAACACATTGATAAGGAGTATCAGGGAGGATACTGATGCAGGAGAGAAGATTTCCGCCATTCCATAATGCACAAAAAGCAGAGGCCTCAAAGTACCCGATTCTGAATAATCTATCTATCCCGGGGACAATGCTCAAGAACTGGCAGGTAACGGTTGACCTTATTGCGGAACTCACTCGAGTGCCTGCGGCGCTGATCATGCGGGTTCATTCCCGGGAGATCGAGGTCTTTGTCACCAGCCATAGCAGGGGTAATGTCTACGCAGCGGGCGAGCGTGCCCAGTTGGACACCGGCCTCTATTGCGAAACAGTGATAGACACACAACGGCCTCTATGCGTACCGAATGCTCTGGAAGATCCCCTTTGGGCGAATAACCCTGACATTAAACTGGGGATGATCTCGTACTACGGGCTACCATTAACCTGGCCGACCGGTGAGATCTTTGGCACCTTCTGCGTACTGGACAATAAGACAAATGTCTATATGGAGATCTATCGCCGGCTGATCCAGCGCTTCCGAGACAGTATTCAATTGAGTATCGACTCAGTCTATCATAACCACCAAAAAACACTGGAAGTGCAGCGTAGTAAAGAGCAGTTGAGATCTCTCTCCCAGGTAGTCGAACAAAGTCCGGTTTCCGTCATGATAACCGATACCAATGCAAACATAGAGTATGTAAACAGCGCATTCGAAGAGGTATCGGGCTATAAAGCAGAAGAGGTATTGGGAAAAACTCCTCAGCTGTTCAAATCCGACAATACACCAGTCAGTCTCTATAAAGATCTATGGAATACAATCACCTCACTGCGCACCTGGGAGGGAGAACTGGAAAACCGCCGAAAAAACGGTGAACTCTACTGGGTACATTCACACATCGGGCCGGTACTCGATCAAAATGGCAACATCATTAGCTTCCTGGCAATGCAAGAAGACATTACCAAGCAAAAAAAGCAGGCGGAACAGATTCAGCACCAAGCATTTTATGATCTCCTGACCAACCTCCCCAATCGCGCCCTGGTGCTAGACAGGCTTAACAGGTTCCTTATCGACGCGAAACGCCGTGATAAACACTTAGCCGTTCTTTTTCTGGATCTCGACAACTTCAAGAAGGTCAATGACTCCGTAGGGCACATAGAGGGTGACAACCTGTTGGTACAAGTTGCCAAGCGACTACGCGAAACCCTACGTGAAGGCGATACAGTTGGACGTTTGGGAGGGGATGAGTTCGTCGTGCTATTGGCAAGTACCAACAACTTAAACGATACCCATCATGTGGCGAACAATCTGCTCAACTGCTTACATGATATCTTCCACCTCAATGGCAGGGACTTTATGATAACAGCGAGTATTGGCATAGCTGTTTTTCCGGAAGACGGCCAAACCGGAACCGATTTACTGCGTAATGCCGATGCCGCCATGTACCATGCCAAAGAACAGGGCCGAAGCACCTATTGTTACTACACGAACGAAATGAATCAGGATGTCACTCGGCGATTATTAATCGAAGAACAACTCCATGGCGCCCTTGCGCGCGGTGAGATACATGTCTGCTATCAACCCTTGATAGATACAAAAACCAGAAAAATAATCAAAGCCGAGGCCCTGTTGCGCTGGAACAATAAGGAACTCGGCGTGGTTTCACCCGATGAATTTATCCCTATCGCCGAGCAATCAGGTTTGATTATTGAGCTAGGACGATACGTCATCAGCAAAGCATTGGAGTGGACCGCACAAAAAGCAAGATCGTTGAGTCACAATTTCAAAATCGCCGTCAACCTCTCTCCTCGCCAGTTTCGGGATCTGGAGTTTGTCCCTTTTATCAAGCAGACGCTGCAGCAAAATCACGTCTCAAGCAACCAACTTGAGCTGGAGATAACCGAGGGATTGTTGATGCAGGGGCGAGCCTACGTCGACGAAGCCTTGGCAGACATCTGCTCAATGGGCATAAGTATTGCCATGGATGACTTCGGTACAGGCTATTCCTCCCTCAGCCAACTGCGCAGGTACCACTTCGATGTACTTAAAATTGACCGTAGTTTCATCCGGGACATCACAATAGATCCTGCGGATCGCCTATTGGTCAACAGTATCATTGCCATGGCCCACGGCTTGGGCCTGGAGGTGGTGGGTGAAGGCGTGGAATCCCAAGCGCAACTTGAACAACTTTGCAAACAACAGTGTGATATGGTGCAGGGCTATCTGCTAAGCCCTCCCGTACTACCCGAAGCGCTAAATGTGCTGTTAAAGCAAGAGATGAACATATCGCATTGAATTGGATTTTTGAAAACGATTTAAAAAACTGCCGACAGAAGGAAGCCATCAGTAGTCTAAGTACATCGGAAAAAACAAACACCTCTTTCCTGCAGGCGGATGAGTGCAGTGGCACAGGTATTCACCATGTGTGGGCCTAAAGGATGGAATCTTCTCGATCAACACGGGGATTTCGAGACAAGCGCTCGATGTGGCCATTGGGGACAATCACGCCGCGGAGGGAATCCAGCAGGTTTCAGAGCGCGTTTTTCACTCCCCTGTCACGCTCTGGTGGCGACATGGGTGAAAAAACGCTTTACCACCTCCGCATCCTGACTCTTGGTCATGGGTGGCAGGCTGCGGATGAAGATCTTGCCATAGGGCTTGTTGATCAGGCGCGGATCGCACACCACCAGCAGGCCGGTGTCCCGTTCGTCGCGAATCAAGCGCCCGGCCCCCTGTTTCAGCGCGATGGCAGCCTGCGGTAGTTGAAACTCCATGAAAGGATTGCCCCCCCGTTTACGCAGGGCGTCGATGCGCGCCTGCAGCACCGGATCGCCGGGTGAGGCAAAGGGCAGCTTGTCGATGATCACACAGGAGAGGGCCTCGCCACGTACGTCAACACCCTCCCAAAAGCTGGAGGTTCCCAACAGCACCGCGTTACCCAGTTCGCGAAAGCGATCGACCAGTTCGGTGCGTGGCGCGGTGCCCTGTACCAGCAGGGGGAATTCCAGCTTGTCGGCCAGGTAGTCCGCCGCCTCTTGCAGCGCCCGGTGGCTGGTGTAGAGCAGGAAGGCGCGTCCTTTACTCGCTTGCAGTATGGGGATCGAAAGATCGGACACGCTGCGATTGAAATCGGGGTGATTCGGCTCGGGCACGCCTTTCGGCACATACCAGAGGGCCTGACGAGGATAGTCGAAGGGACTGTCCCAGCAGTGGGTCTCCGCCTCATCCAGTCCCAGCTGGTGAGCGAAGTGGTCGAAGCTGCCACCCACCGCCAGGGTTGCAGAAGTGAAAACCCAGGCGGCAGGGTGCTGCTGCATGACACCACGAAAAATGCCTGCTATCTCCAGCGGGGTACGGTTGAGCCGGAATCCCTGGCGGGTGGTCTCATACCAACGGATCGAGGCATCATCGGCCCCCTCCTCCGCCTCCCCCAGGAGGGCCTGCAATTGCAACTTGAGTTGTTCGCTGCGCTCCTTGCAGCTGTCGAGCCCCTTGCCCCTGCCCTCGACTGCGCGCAGCCCTTCGGCCAACTCATCGAGACATTCCATCACCCGTTCGAGCTGGAGCTTGACCGAGGGATTTTCCGCCACCTCCGACCAGGCGCCGCGCCGGGATTCCAGGCCGAAGGCGAGACGCAGATCGCCGGCGCTCTTCTTCAACGCCTCGGCCCGCTCTATCAGAGCGGGAGTATCCTTGGCCTCTTTGTGGGTTTCGATGATGGTGTCTTTGGCCAGCTCCTGCAGCTGTCGGCCACTGAGGGTGGCGCCGAAAAAGTTACTCGCCACCTCCGGCAGCTGGTGTGCCTCATCGAGGATGAAGCAGTCGGCACCGGGCAGCAGTTCGCCAAAGCCCTCCTCTTTCAAAGCCAGATCGGCACACAGCAGATGGTGATTGATCACCACCAGATCGGCCTCCTGAGCCCGCTTGCGCGCCTCCACCAGATAGCATTTGCTGTAGGCGGGACACTCCTGCCCCAGACAGTTGTCGGTGTTTGAGGTGACCACAGGCCAGATGGCCGCGTCCTCCGGGATCGAAGTCATCTCACCGATATCGCCGCTGCGGGTCGAAGCGGACCAATCCCGGATCGCCTGCAGCTGGCCCACCTGTTCGCGGGTCAGCCGGATCTCTTCCACCAGGGTGTTATCGAGGCGGTGGATGCAGAGGTAGTTGGCCCGACCCTTGAGCAGGGCGGTGGAGACGGGGCTCGCCAGAGACTGGCGCACCATCGGCAGGTCGCGGTGGAACAACTGGTCCTGTAGGTTCTTGGTACCGGTGGAGATGATGACTTTGAGCCCCGACATCAGGGCAGGCACCAGGTAGGCGAACGTCTTGCCGGTGCCGGTGCCCGCCTCGCAGATCAGCACACCACGCTGCTCCAGGACTCGGCCGACGGCGGCCGCCATCTCCTGTTGTTGCGGACGATGGGAAAAGCCCTCGATGCGGGTCGCAAGCCACCCCTCTGGCCCGAAGATCTCAGCGTAGTCTGTCACGGAGTAGCGTCAGCCGGCCCGGTTGTCCCAGACCTCAGGCTCCAAGCCATTCTCCCGGGTCCAGGCCAGACGGCCGATGATCTTGAAACGGGCGATCGACATGGCACCGCGCTTGGCTCGGCTACTGCTCGACTGGTCGAGATATTCGAGGATCTCCTCCCGTTCGGCCTCGTAGATCTCATAAGGCTCATAGTTCTCGTCCATGAGCACCAGCACCACACTGTCCCACTCCTTATCCAGCTTGAGCTGGCCCACTCGCTGGCCCGATTTGCTCTCGTCGAATATGGTGCGCGATTTGATCTGGATGCGTTTATCGCCGTGTGCCGGATCGATAGCGTCATAGCCGCCCTCGCCCTCCGGCCTCGGTTTCAACTGCAACAGCTTGACCGCGTCATACTCGGCGATTTCATTGCTGATGCCAGGCAGGGGCTTGCCCATGGTACGCCGGTACTCTGCCGCTAAGACACGGGCTTGTGCGATCAGTTTATCGGCTGCATAGAGAGTCAATCCGGGGCTCCGAGGCGTAGGAACTATTTTTCAGCCCGGATTGTAGCCTATATTGCCTCACTTTCGCATGGTGAGGCGCCAGCTAACCGCTTAGGTGTCAGGAAATGCCGACGGGGTTTAGGCTTTTTCCTCGACAATTTCGGCCAGTACCTGCTTCAGCGGTCTCGGCTTGCTGAAATGGTACCCCTGACCGTAGTCGACCCCTACAGTCTGCAGGGCCTGGCCGATTTCCGCGTTCGAAACAAACTCCGCAATCACCAGTTTATCCATGAAATGGGCGATCTCTGTGATCGATTTGATCATGGCATAATCGGCCGGCTTATTGAGAATCTCACGCACGAAAATACCGTCTATCTTGACGAAGTCGACTGGAAAATCCTTCAGGTAGGAGAAGGAAGCATAGCCCGAACCGAAATCGTCCAGGGAGAAGGAACAGCCCAGCTCACGAATCGTCTGGATGAAAGCGGCAGTATCGCTGATATCGCCCACCAACGCCGTCTCGGTAATCTCGAAACCGAGACGACCAGGCTGTAGGTTCGTAGTGTTGATGCGCTCCTTGAGAAAATTTTGGAATGTACTGTCACCAACCGACTTACCGGAGAGGTTGATAGCGAAACTGTGCCCCATCGGCAGCTTGTCTGCATAGGGTTCCACTAGGTCAAAAAAGCTCTCCACCACCCAATGATCGACCTCGCGCATCATGTCGTACCGCTCAGCGGCAAGCACGAACTCCTGCGGCGTCTCCAGCTTACCCTCCGCATTGCGGACACGCAGCAGGATCTCATGATGAAGGAATAACGTTTCCGATTCACGCAACGGCACGATCGGCTGCACGAATAGTTCCATCCGGCCCTTGGTTAGCGCCTCCTTGATCGCCGGTAACGACTCTACCAGCTGTTGTTGTTCCTGATAGACGGAATCACTCGCCAGGTAGATCCGAGTGCAGTTTCCGCCTCCCTCCTTGGCCATGTTGCAGGCGGCCAGAGCGGCCTGCATCAGTTGATCAGACGTCTGTCCAGAAGATTCGGACTGTACGATACCGACACTGACCGACGAGGGGATCATCCGCCCCGCCCACTCGAAGGCAAATTCGTCGATGGCCAGGCGAAGGGTCTCCGCTGTCTGATAACCCTGCTCAAGATCATATCCCTGAAGCAACAGACAAAACTCATCATCTCCGGTGCGTGCCACAAAGGCCTCGTCTGTCAGATTGCTGAGCAGGATATCGGCCACCGTCTGCAACAATCGATCGCCCCCCTCGAAGCCGCACAGGTCGTTGACCGCCTGGAATCTGTCCAGATCGAACAGCAGCATCGCATGGGGAACCTCACCCACGCTCTGTCTCCTCAACCGCTCTCTCAACTCCGCTTCGAAGGTGCGGCGGTTGGAAAGACCAGTGAGCTGATCAATTGAGGACTCCTGTTTGAAACCTTCATAGGAGTTCGAGAGGATCGATTCAATGGTCCGCTCGACTATCGGCTGCCCCGGCAGCTCCATCGGTGTGATGCGAGAGGCGGCAAAGCGCGAGGCAAGCTGTCGCTGATCCTCATCCAGCGCCTTGAAACCGTTCCCGTCCACCAGCAAATAGCGGTGGTTGTCCGGGTTTTTCCAGGCCAGGCTGAGCACCCGCAGCCCTCCCTTCTCGGTCTGCTCGATCAGCCAGGTATCCAAGGCGATGTTATCGACTCTTTTCAGCCATTCGGAATCCGGTGTCTGCAACGCCGTTTGCTCTTGCCGGAGGTGCATATGGCGAAAAAAGGGCTGCAGATAGGCCGCATCGACCTTTAGATGCTGCCATGCGAAGTCACTCTCTTCCCGGTCACCATCGATCAAGCTGTTTGTCAGAGAATCCACGAACTCTTTTGCGCCTTGCGGATGGACCGGATAGGCATTCAAACCCTTGCGGATCGTTGACAGCAAGTCCTGCCGCTGGTCTTTTGTCAATGCATCGGCCGATGACTCTTTTTCGAACAGGTTGACGAGAAGTTCCACGACTTGCAGATAGTTTTTCCAATCCTGGCTGTGCGCACCGTTGAGGGTGGCACACTGCACCAACAGATTGAACCAGCCGAAGCGCAACAATTTATCCACGGCAATGGACACACTTCGATTCAACAGTAGATTCGACAACGCCTCATAGGTCTGAATTTGCGCTCGCCTCAGTTTTTCATCCTTGAGACAGCGCGAGATGGCCAGTTTGCGATTCTTCTCAAACCGCTCGCGCTGCTCCCTCATCAGGGACTGAACCTCATGTGTAACCTGATCGACATGCTTGATGCTACCGGACGCCACCGCATCGGTGATCGCTGCCAGCCGGTCGGCCTCCCGGTCACGCATCAAGGAGGCGTGCGATCCTGTGTTGACATAGGGTTTCAACGACTCGATGGTATCGAGCAGCTTGCGTACCGGATGTTCGGGATAGTCCAACAGACGGTTGTCCTGCAACACCGCCTCGATAATGAGGAACTTGAGACTGGCCAGCAGGGCGCGCAGTTCGTTGGTGATCAGCGGATCCTTGCTGAGTTCCGCCACCAGCTCCTCGCCGGCCCCGATCGCTGAACGCGCCTCGGGTGAAAGCCTCACCGGTTCCGCTGTCTCCTGCTGCAACAGTTTTTCAATCTGATGCTGCAGGGAGGCTCCATGCTGATGGGAGAGGGATTCCAGCGTGTCCAGCACCGCTTCCTGCCCGGCCACCGGCATCCCCTGCTGCGCAGCCTGCTCATCCTGTGACGCATGCAAATTGGCCAATGCCGCAAGATGACCGATCGAGCTACCGGCGTGATCTGACTGTTGCGCGGACGGTACAATCGTCCAGTCATCGTGCAGCTGTTGCGCCAGATAATCGATCCCCTGCTTGCGCAACATTTGCACCAGCTCGGTATAGAGATAATCGAGATCGTTCAACACACTATTGCTAAAAGAGCTCAGTAGCACGCTGAGAATTTCCACATCCAGTTCATAGTCGTCCAATACCGACTTCAATGTGGTCAGCAAACTGATCGGAGAGAGGGGATTGAGTTCGTTGTGAATATTATCCTGGCAGAGATAGGAGAGAGCGACCTCAAGCTGGTAAAGCCTGCGCGCGACCGATGATTCAGCCTGTCGCGCCGTATCGTTGACCAGAATCCAGGTATCGATCTCCTGCTTCTCAACCAGCGCCAGCTCGACAGGTTCGTCTGTCTCCTGCGTTTCTCGCGGCTCCCCCAAAAGGTCGTCAAAGCCACGGGCGGTTCGCTCAAGGAAGCGCTGCGTCAGGGACACCCGATCCTGCTCCAGACTGTTAAGAGCGAAAAACAGTGCCGACTCCTCCTGCGGATCACTGGTCGTTTCGATCTGATGCTGCAAATCCAGCTGTGCTTTGCTGAAGAATGCGCCCAGATTGATCTCAAGAAACCGCTTCGTGGGCTGCTTGAGCTGTTGCAGCAATTTCCGGGTGCGCGCCGGCTCGATCGTCTGGCCCTCGGATTTGCGCTGCGAACCGTCACTGCGTGCCTGCAGCTGGGAAAAGAGGGTTTCGAAGAGGTGGGCGCCGGCGGCATTGCAGAAGGCGAGCCCCAAGCCATGGTTGCGAAAATAGACCACTTTGACCTTCACCTGCAGCGATTCCGAAGGCACCGACAGTAGCGCCTCCTGGCGCTCATACTCGGCAAAATAACCATCGGGGAGATAGGCCTTCAGACCTTCGTCACTACACTGCAGGTAGGCGCCGCCACGGGAGAAATTGAGCAGACGGCAGTCCGCATAAGCGTTGCCGCCATACTCGATGACCGCGGGAATATCGATATCCAGCCGAGGATGCCGTCTGCGATTCATATAATTCTTCAATCCGGATATCCCACTGGATCCTGCAATCCCTTATCAACGGACGTCTTGCACGAAGCTTTAGTATATATACAGATCGAGAAAGTTATCGACCGGTTGCAGCTACCCTTTAACCAGGGTTGCGCGCAGACGAAGTCACGAAGCAGGCCGGAGCGTCCGATCATATTGACCCGACGGCTGATCCTGGCCTATTTTGTCGTCGGGTTAATCATCATCGTCTCATCAGACGTTGCAGCCACTGGAGACCCTCATCCATCAGGCCCCTGCCGCGGGCACAGGGTGCCGATCGATCGGGCTCGCTACCCTTGAAAAAGGGGGTGGAGCGGGCATCCTCACACCCCTCGCCCAGCAGGCCGGTCTTCGGATCGATTGCCACCAGTTCGATGCCGACGGGAGGACGTTCCTCAAGCGGTGTCACACCGATACGGCCCATCAGGTCCGCCCAGATCCGCATGGCACCGGCCGAGCCCGTTAATCCCATGGGACCATTGTCGTCTCGACCGACCCAGACCACGCCCACACGCCGCCGGTCGAAACCCGCAAACCAGCTATCACGCAGTTTGTCGGTGGTTCCCGTCTTGCCGGCCACCTGGGCAGCTGACGGCAGCAGCCATCGCAGGGCCTGAGCCGTTCCCGTTCGGGTTACCTCTTCCAGTGCATGGCGCAGTAGATAGACCGCGCGAGTATCCACCGCCGGCTTGATCGCCAACGGATAGCGAGAGAGAGGCTTGCCGCTGGCGTCGGTAACATCGCGAATCGCCTTCAGGGTTGCCTGGTAACCCCCATTGGCCAGTGTCTGGTACATCTGGGTCATCTCCAGCGGGGAGAGGGAAACGGCTCCCAGCAGCATCGAGGGGTAGGCGTCCAACGGCCGATGGATGCCAAGCGCACGCAGGTTGCCGATCACCGGCTCCAATCCCACCTCAAGACCGAGCCGTACGCTGGCCAGATTGAGCGACTCGACCAACCCCTGCTCCAGGCTCACCGTACCGTGTTCCTGATTGTCATAGTTGCTGGGAGCCCAGATCTCTCCGTTGGCCCCCTGCAGACGGATCGACTTGTCCTCCAGCTGGCTCATCAGGTTGAAACGCTCCGGCTGGGAGAGAGCGGAAAGATAGACCGCCGGCTTGATCAGGGAACCCACCGGGCGCACCGCATCCAGTGCACGATTGAAGCCGGCGAAGCGGGGATTGCGGTCCCCCACCAATGCGGTCACCTCGCCGGTCTCCACTTCGACCAGGGTCAGGGCGCCCTGCAGGGCGCCCTTGGGCAGCTTGCGTGACGCCTCCAGCAGCGCCAGCTGCCGGGTCAGGACTGTCTCCGCCTGTCGCTGCGCCCAGGGCTCCAGGGTGGAGAAGATGCGCAGCCCCTCTGCGTTCAGATCCTCCTCCCGGTAGTCGCGCCGCAACTGTCGGCGCACCAGATCCATGAAGGCCGGTGTGCCCGAGGCCTGCAAGCTGCCCGCTTCGGTACCCAGACCGAGGGATTGCGCCCATTGTGCCGCATCCGCATCGATCACCCCCTGCTCGCGCATCAGATCGAGCACCAGATTGCGACGTTTCAGCGCCAGTTCGGGATGATGGCGTGGATCATAGGCCGAGGGTCCTCTCACCAGGGCGATCAGCAGCGCGGTTCGGGAGAGATCGAGCTCCTGTAGCGGACGATTGAAGTAGAAGCGGCTGGCCAGGGCGAAGCCGTGTACCGCCTTGCCCCCCGCTTGACCGAGATAGATCTCGTTGGCGTAGGCCTCGAGGATCTCGTCCTTGCTGTAGCGCCACTCCAGGACCAACGCCATCAGCACCTCATTGAACTTGCGCCAGAGGGTACGTTCGTTGGTGAGAAAGAAGTTCTTCACCAGCTGCTGGGTAAGTGTACTGCCACCCTGCACCACCCGTGTGGCGCGGATATTAGCCACCAGAGCGCGGCCGATGGCCATGAGATCGATACCGAAATGGTGCTCGAAGTTGCGATCCTCCACCGCGATCAGCCCAGCCACCAGTGAATCGGGCAGATCGGTCCGCCGCAACAGGATGCGATCTTCCCCATGGGGGGAGGCCAGACTGCCGATCAGGCGCGGTTCCAGCCGGTAGTGGCCAATGGGATCGCCGTTGCCGGCTCGCCTCAGCGTCTTGATGCCCTGCTTGTCGAGCACAACTTCGAGATAGTCGGAGCCGCGGGCGATGTCGGGAAACTGGAAGGGACGGGTGCGCAGCAGGATACGTCCTTGATAGGCGGAGTAGTTGCCCGGCTGATCCGGGTGTTTGAGCCGACGGTAGCCAAGGCCATCGAGCATCTCCCGCAGCTGCTCCTCAGTCACCCGGGCGCCAGGGTAGAGCGCCAGGGGACGGCCATAGACTTTGGCTGGAATGGCCCAGCGCTGCCCCTCGAAACGGGCCTGTACAATACGGTCGAGATAGAGGGCGTAGAGAATGGTGGCCAACAGCAGCGCCACCCCGCCAAGCATCAACCAACGACGCCACGCTTGACGTCTCATCCAGGATCTCCCACGTTTTGCCTTTGCTGCCATTACTCCACTACCGCTGTTGCACCAAAGGCGATAGCTTACCGGATTCATCCGTCAATGACAGAGCCTGCCAAGGCACTCGACCTTGACCCAAGCCGACTAATCAGGCACAAAATGCCTAAATCGCAAAATGTGAATCAAGTCTCATCGGCATCTGCCGATAAAAAATCCTGTGGACCCTTTTTGAATGGATTGAATCAAAAATGCGAAAACAAGCAGCACCCATTTTATGGCTCACCAGACTACTCATCATCACTTGGCTAGGCATCGGGGTCGTCTCAACGGCACCCGCAACTACCATGGAAGAGGATCTGGCACTGCGTAACCAGCTGGAAGCACGCGTTGCGGAAATCAAAAAGGACAAGAAACTGCACAAACAGATGCTCCGTGATGGGCGTGACAGAACCGTGCTCTGCAATACCTGTCACGGCGAGGACGGCATGGCGGTCAAGCCGGCGACACCCAATCTGGCGGGGCAGAATCCGGTCTATATCGTCGATCAGTTCCAGCGTTACGGCGACGGCCGGCGTAACGACTACTGGATGAGCAGTCTGGCCCAGACTATCAGCGTGGAGGACAAGATCAAGATCGCCCTCTACTTCTCCGAGATGGAGATGCAGCCTTCCGGCGGCGGCCGCAAGGCCCTGATATCTCAGGGTGAGCAGCTGTTCAAAGAGATTTGCGTCGGTTGCCATGGCCAGGACGGACGAGGTCAGGAGGGCTATGCACGGCTGGCGGGCCAGCGCTACGACTATGTGGTGAAGATGCTGAAGGAGTTTCGCGACCGTACCGGAAAACGCATCAATGTCTGGATGACCGGCGTGGCGATTCGCCTCAGCGATCAAGACATCGAAGCTGTCGCGACTTATCTGGCCAACCTGAAATAGCGCTTGGGGATTACCCCCCTGACGACCCCTCCTGGAGCCGGTATTGCGAAAGCCTCAGTGAATAGCTGGTCCTGACGTGCGCGCCTCCTGACAGCCGTAGCCGCAGGCTGAAGCCTTCTCGGAGAGGGGAAAATCTGCCAATCGCAACTTGAGCCGGGCATAGAGTCCTGCAACCCAATCGGGCTCCCCGTCTGTCAACGCAATCGCCCGCCGACGGAAGTCGTAGGGCAGGATCATAACGCCCGCCTGCTCCAACCCGACCTTGCCCACCAGGTAGAAGAGCTCTTCCACATAACGGTTTCCCACAGCCAAACATCCCGAAGACCAGGCGCTGCCGTGGATAAAGATGTTCGAACCGGGCTGATCCCGCCCCTCCCGGGTGGCCTGCGCCCAGTCGAAGGGATTGGGATAATTGAGCTTCAGCGACAGGTGGAAGTGGCTGTTGGGGTTGAGCTCGACGATCCGGTAGAAACCCTCCGGCACCTGCTTATCGCCCTCCAGCAGTTTCGGCCCCGCCTCGCCGCTGGCGGCAAACACCGGATAATCATGCACATAACGCCAGCGCCCCCCCCGATAGGCCCAGAGTTCAAGTCGCCGGCTCTGTTTGAGGGCGATCAGTTGGATCCGCTGCGGGGGATACTCAACACCGGCGAGTTCGAACCTGTCTCTCAGCCTCTCCTCCATCCGCTCGGACAGGTGTTGCAGGGTCGCATCGACCTCATCGGGCATGGCCTGCACACGGTCGGGCGAGAGTACGAGCATCAGCAATAAGACGCCATAAAACGGAATAACTCGACACCAACGTCGCTGTGCCGGATGGGTAGCGGCGAGCCGGAAAACCCCGCTCACTGCCAACCCTCCCGTGTCAGCACCCGCTGCAGCCACTCACCATAGATTAGATCGGAGATCTCATGCAGACGCGCGAGCCGATAGTCCAGATCGGTCATAATCGCCTCCGCGCACTGACCGCAGGCAGACTCTAGCAGCAGATCGCTGCCGTAACGTTCAACCCAGTGTTCCACCATGTCGCGAGTCATCTCCAGATGAAACTGCAGGCCGAGATGCAGATCGTCGAGGATGAAACCCTGGTGGGAAAAGCAGTCGCTACGCAGGATGTGCTGCGCGCCCGCAGGCATCGAGAAGGTGTCGGCGTGCCAATGGAATGCATCGAAACGCTGCGGCAGGGCATCAAACCAACCCAGCGGTTGCCTGTCAATCCGTTCCAGCGGATGCCAGCCGATCTCCATCCCCTCACCCCGGCTGATTGTGCCACCCAGCGCCTTGCTGATCAGTTGGGCACCGAAGCAGACTCCCATCACCGGCACCCCGACTTCCAGTGCCTGGCGGATCAGCCGCAGTTCCCCCTCAACCCAGGGCAGTTGGTCGTTGACACTGACCCCTGCCCCCATGAAGACCAGCGCCGAGACATCATCGAAACGCTCAGGCACCGGATGATCCTCGTCGACACAGACCATCTCCCAGGGAATGCTTCTCGCTTGCAGATACTCCCCCAAATAGCCGGGGGGCTGACAAACGAGATGGCGGAAGATGCGTATGGGTTTCATCTAACTCGGGTAGCGGCAGTAACCGAATGATTTTAACCCGAAAGTAAGAGAGTTAAAGCAGTCGTTTATCCACACAAGTTCCATTTGCTTTGATAAAACCACGGGATAACCGCAATCCAGGGCGATAGACAGGGGTTAAGGGGCTCAACCAACACCATGAAAGAAAGGTAGCAAGGGGCCCTGCCCCACCGGTAGATCCAGCCGAAAAGAGAGCGCATGGCCGAATTGCACTTACTGATCCGAAAGTAATCTTATGTGAAATGGCGCCATTTGGACGTCGAAACAGTGTGCCGAGTACACGTCAGATCACGGCGCGCCAAGCCGTACCCTTCGCCTCTATTCCCGCTAGCCCGCATGTTTCATCCGGGAACGCGATGATCGCGCCGGGATCGTTGTTCAGATGCGGATTTGCGATTGAATCAATAGCACAAGCTATTGATGATTGAGCAAATACCGCAGCTGGACGACGAGACCGGTGCGAGGGCGCGTTCAGCGAAGCTCG
>JBNKOL010000064.1:0-6326 GCA_050294655.1 Sedimenticolaceae bacterium | reverse complement strand
ATTCATAGACACCCTTTCACTCTCATTTGGTGTCACAATCAGAGAAATTCACCAGCGGTTAGTGTTGGTTAGTCTCTATCGGGAGTCTCGTGATGCTGGCTCTATCTGCAGACAAAGGGAAAACTCAGTACCCATTGATGGGTGGGGTGTTCGGGTAATACTTCATCGACCGGCAGCGCGACGCTTCGCCATGCGTCTCTTACCACAGCTGGGGCAGATACCACGACACTTGCATCTGAATGCGACCAGCCGCTCATGGCGGCAGTGGCTGCATTCATTACACCCGAAGGAAACCGTACTCAACCGGCTACATTTAAGGTAATCGGCAAATTCCTGCTGTACACGCAGAGACCAGGGCTCGTCTTGCGTGGCCTTCACATCCATGAACTCGGGGTAGTATCGGTCGATAGTCTGGTATAGAAGGGTCTGTTCCGGTCGATGGCGTTTATAGAATGGACTGTATAGCCACCGGTCCGTGATCATTGCCTAAGGCACCTCACTCTCCATTCCTTGAAGTGCGAGATACTTTCATAGTGTTCTCTATGTCACTAGTGTAGTGTCCTATACTAGTCTACGGGCCATAAGAATTGAATCAGCGCGAAGCGATCGTAATCCCCGCCTGATCTTCATCCCCAAACCGACCAACAACAACCACGAGGCCACAAGGATCGATCAGCCCGACACGCGGGAGCTTTGCCTTCCAGGTGTATGCACTCCCACTCCTGCAGGTAGTGGATTATCGCAAGCATAATTCACGCTTGAGGATTCCCTTTTAGCCAGAACAGGCGTATATGACTCTTGCTTGAGTTATCAAAGACACGGAGCAACTCCTGAAACCCAATCGTCGGTAGCGCCGCTTGCTGCTGCCGCTGACCGAACACCACCTGGAACAGCAACCGTGGAACGGCAATCTGCGGGTGCTGGCAAACGCCGTCGAGCGGGCATGCATCATGTCCGCGCAAGAGGTGATCGGTCCGCGCGAGTTCAATACCCAGGACACGTCCTTTGCCGAGTCGAATGAGGAGCTCCACCTCAAGGAAGCGATCAAACGCTATAAGCGCACGCTGTTGCTGAAGACGCTGCAACTGCATCGCAGGCGCATCGCCGAAAGCGCGCAAAGCCTCGGCATCAGCCGCAAGAGCCTGTGGGAGAAGATGCGGCGCTATGGGATGGAGGCGAAAAATAATCAGCCGCCTGTACGGCCTTTCTTTCGGAAAAGCAAAATCGACGGGGTATGCCGACAGGCCAAATAACGGAGTCGTCAGGATTCCCTGACCCGGCTACCTGTCATAAATATGTCATTTGCCATATATATGATTATTCATATATATTGTCGCCATGAATCTCCCGTCGGACAGCCTGTTCCCAAGCCTCGCGAATGACACCCGCCTGCGCTGCCTCATGCTGCTGATGAGGCACGACGAGCTCTGTGTCTGCGAACTGACCTACGCACTCGGCATCTCCCAACCTCATGCCTCGCGTCACTTGGCGCTGTTGCGCGAGAGCGGCCTGGTGGCGGATCGGCGGGCGGGGCAGTGGATTTACTACCGGATCAACCCCAAGTTGCCGGCCTGGCAGATCAATGTCCTGCGTGAGATCTTCGTTGGCGTCGCTAAGCGTTCGCCCTACCGCGACGATGCCCGGCAGTTGCGGAGCATGCCGAATCGGCCTGACGCCCCATGCTGCGCTTGAACATCGACAAGGCACTTGCATTCAACCCCACAAGGTAATCACACGCATGTCCGACAAACCCTTCAACGTGCTGTTTCTGTGTACCGGCAATTCCGCCCGCAGCATCCTTGCCGAGTGCATTCTCAACCGCATCGGCCGGGGCAAGTACCGCGCTTACAGCGCCGGCAGCCATCCGCTGGGCAAAGTCAATCCATACGCCTTGGCCGAACTCGAGAACAACGGCTACGATACCCGCGAACTCAGGAGCAAGAGCTGGTGCGAATTCGAAGCGCCCGGCTCGCCCGTGATCGATTTCGTCTTTACCGTCTGCGATAACGCCGCCGCCGAGGTCTGTCCCGTGTGGCCGGGCCGGCCGACCACGGCCCATTGGGGAGTCGCGGACCCGGCGGCCGAGAGTGGTGACGAGCTCGCCAAGCAGCGGGCCTTTGCGCAGACTTTTCGCGAGCTTCACAACCGCATTGCAATCTTCGTCGACTTGCCGGTCGCATCCCTGGACCGGTCGCAGCTGCAGCAGGAGCTCAATCGCATCGGCCGCATTGGCCGCGAGGAGAAGACGGGAGAGTCGACATGAGCACGCAGTGCGAAGTCACCGCCAAGCGGGCCGCTGGTGCGAGCATGGGTCTTTTCGAGCGTTATCTGAGCCTGTGGGTGGCGTTGTGCATTGTCGCCGGGGTCGTATTGGGACACTGGATGCCGGGCGTTTTTCAAACGGTCGGACGGCTCGAGGTCGCCCAGGTCAATCTGCCGGTGGCGGTGCTGATCTGGCTGATGATCATCCCGATGCTGCTCAAAGTGGATTTCGGCGCCCTGCACCAGGTGCTCGACCACTGGCGAGGTATCGGCGTCACCCTGTTCATCAACTGGATGGTCAAGCCATTCTCGATGGCGTTGCTCGGCTGGGTGTTCATACGCGGCCTTTTCGCCCCCTTTCTGCCCGCGGAACAGCTCGATGCCTACATCGCCGGCTTGATTCTGCTGGCGGCCGCGCCGTGTACGGCCATGGTCTTCGTCTGGAGCCGGCTCTGCGACGGTGAGCCCAACTTTACCCTGACCCAGGTTGCGCTAAACGATACCATCATGATCTTCGCCTTCGCGCCGATCGTCGGTCTGCTGCTCGGCCTCTCCTCTATCCGGGTGCCCTGGGAAACCCTTTTCCTCTCCGTGGCGCTCTACATCGTACTACCGGTGGTCTTTGCCCAGGTCTGGCGGCGCTACTTGTTGGGCAACGGCGGGGAAGAGCGTTTGCAACAGACCCTGGCCAGGCTGCATCCGGTATCGCTGATCGCGCTGCTGGCTACCTTGGTGCTTCTGTTCGGATTCCAGGGCGAGCAGATCATGGATCAGCCCCTGGTGATCGCAATGCTCGCGGCGCCGATTCTGATCCAGGTCTATTTCAACTCGGGGCTGGCCTATCTGCTGAACAGAAAGCTTGGGGTGGCGCACAGCGTGGCGGCGCCTTCGGCGCTGATCGGAGCGAGCAATTTCTTTGAACTGGCAGTGGCGGCGGCGATCGCGCTGTTCGGGTTCGATTCGGGGGCGGCTCTCGCCACCGTGGTCGGCGTCCTCGTCGAGGTGCCGGTGATGCTCTCCGTGGTCAAGATCGTGAATGCCACTAAAAGTTGGTATGAACAGCCGGGTCCGGTGAGCGGCAGCTGATCGCGCAGCGCACCGTCATTTTGTCCCGAATCACCCGTAGGGTGCGGCTTGCCGTAACACCAAGCAACTCGTCGCTGCCGATCTCCAATCAAACCGCCATCGAAACATATTTAAACCTAAGGTACCTCTGAACAAGTCTTCATTCCGGCGAAGGCCGGAACGACGACGGTGCACTTGTTCAGAGTTTCCTTAAAACAGTTACCACCCGGAAACATCTGCATCAAAACGTGTTACGCACGAGTAACGCAGCGGCGCCGGATTACCCCGCCAGCAGTTTATCCATCTAGAAAAAAACCCCGGCTATTGTACCTATTCTCGGTTTTTCATCGAAGTGGCACACCGCTTGCCTTGGCAGTGAGGTCACCTATGTGACACAAGCGCGAATCTTAAGAAAGTTTAAGTACCCGGGAGAAAGACAATGAATAAATTGTTCGTTGTGAGTTCAACGATCTGTTTGGCCGCGGCATCCATTTCCGCACATGCATTCAACTTCGATGTGTGGGGCGTAGGACATCTATCGGTCGACAACGCCGACGATGGAACTGACGCGAGCACCTATCTCGCAAGCAATTCCTCACGATTGGGATTCAGTGGAGACCACGCAATCAACGATCGAATGAGACTACTCTTTCAATATGAGTCCGGTGTAGATCTGACCGGTGAAGGTAGCAACGACGGTAACGGAGGCGCCTCTTCGAGTGGACAACTGTTTACCCGAACCCGTGACGCCTTCGTGGGTGTATCGGGTGATTTCGGCAGCGTGTTGTTTGGTCGCTTGGGCGGCCTGAATCAATGGCTCTACGACTTCAACCTGTTTGCCGACCAAGTGGGCGACCTTGGCAATATTTGGGGCGGCAGCGGTCTGCCGGGGCGCGTTGACAATGCGCTCTATTACAAGGCGCCCGCTTTCGGCGACGCGGAGGTGGCGGTCTCTTATGTACCGGAAGAGGGTGTCAACGGCGGCGATGCCTACATCGTCAAGGCCAATTATGCGCGCGACGCCTTGAAACTCGGCGGTGCGTTCGCCAGGGTAGGCACTGGAAGCGGCAATCCGGAGCATAAGGTGTTCGCCGTAACGGGCAGCTATAACTTGGGACAATTCACGCTCGGCGGCGGCTATCAGGATGAATCCGACGCGGGTGGCACCGCCGGCAACGATCGCGACAGTTTTACCTTGGGTGCCACATACAAAGTCACCGATCGCGGTACCGCAAAGCTGCAATACACCACAAGCGACGGTACCGGCAATGAAACGGATGCGACGCAGTGGGCGGTCGGCTATGACCATGTGCTAGACGACCAGACCACGCTCTATGTTGCCTATGCGACAACCGACAACGGCGCCAATACCTCATTCACAGCGAACAATTACGGTCACGGCGACGCACTCACGCCGGCGACGGGGGAGGACCCCAACGCGATCTCTATCGGCATTGTCTATAAATTCAAGGCCCGTCTTTGGGAGAAGTGAATCCGACCGTGTCCTGTCAGGAATAAGGCATGCGAAGCCGATGGCTAGGCTGACGCTGGGAACGTCGCTGTAAGCAGTCGCATACTTATTCCCTCCATGAGCCTGATCCTGCCCCCCTTTGGTTCAGGCTCTTTTTTATTTGCGTGGTTTCGTACCCCACTCGGGGACATCCGACTTTACCTGGCGGGTCATATTCGACAACCCGTCACTGGACCTGGGAAACAAAACGAAATCATAGACACCCAAAGATTGAAAATTGCCCATTCAGTCATCGCTACTCCTGCGAGTCAGAATCGAAATCAAACATAAATGGCTGTTACTGTCATCCGAAGGATTAATTAACTTTCATTGCGATCGTCAGATAAGGAAATGCGTTGCGGGACGCACAGGTCATACTGCTGAACGTATCAACATAATGTCATGACGATTAATTAGTACGGTAAATGGTCAGGTGAATAGACGTCTTGATGCACCAATACCATGAGCCAAACATTGTCCCCGGGATTCGCCAGCCTGTTGGATACCATCGGGTTTGCCCGCCAGACAGCACCGAAGACACAAGAGGTTATCAATAAGGCGATGGGGAGGATATTGTTCATAGATGAGGCTTATTCATTAGCCAGAAAGCAATCGGAAACGGATTTTGCAAGTGAAGCGATTGAGACTTTACTGAAGGCAATGGAAGATGAACTGGATGATCTTATCGTGATTGCCGCAGGATATCCGCGAGAGATAGCCGAGTTCATTACCGCTAATCCCGGATTGGAGTCGAGATTTACTAAGCACCTCCAGTTTGAAGATTACAATGCGGATGAGTTGTACCAAATACTAAAAAATGCATGTAACCATGAATGGTTACCATATGTCTAAAACTGCAGATGCAAAGGTTAAAAAAGTTGTTCAGCATATTTATGCGTCCAGAGGGACACACTTCGGCAATGCTCGATCCATGCGAACACTGTTCGAACAGCTTTTGCAGCCACATTCAAACAGGGTGATCATAATCTATACTCCAAGCAAGGAAGAACTCAGAACACTCACCGATGAGGACATGCCTGGTATTGAAAACGAATAGGCGACGGCCTAATAAAATAGTATCGCAGATTATTAAACATCAGGGGATACACTACATAACCGTTAAGAGCGAGATCCGGGAGCTGGGCAGACGGTGATCGACCAGGCCACAAACGGTATCACCTGCCAGCTTTAATCCGAGGAAATTTTCTCGCATCCAATAGTCAGCGAACGAAATACGCAATGCACGGAAGGGAAACGATTTGCGGCAAGGTTAATCATTACTCTTTGCTATGACGTATTAAGAAAAAAGGGTAATAGATTTCGGAATAGAGGAGGCAGAGCTATATCTTAAGGAACCTCTGAACAAGTCTGGGCCGAACAGATTGTTGATCAAAATGTACCGATTCAAGGCGCGGATCGCGCGTAATAGCCCGCTATTGCGAAGATTCGCAACGCCGAAGCGGTGCATTTTGGCGGCAAGCTGTCGGTC
>JBNKOL010000063.1:0-2434 GCA_050294655.1 Sedimenticolaceae bacterium | reverse complement strand
AAACAGATACGTTTCATCCCAGACGAGGCTTGGGCCGGCATGGAACGGCTGACCTATTTCCTGCTCTTTCCCGCGCTGCTGATTCACTCCCTTGGCCGACAGCGGCTCGACAACGTTCCCTGGCCCGATATCCTGGGCGTGGTAATCGGGGTACTGTTGCTGGCGAACCTGCTGCTGGTGATCGGCTATCGGATTTTCCCAGCGGTGCCGGGGGCCGCTTTCAGCTCGATCTTTCAGGGCGGCGTGCGCTTCAACACCTACATCGCGCTGGCCCTGTCACAGGCATTCTTCGGCGCGGAGGGTCTGGCCATGGGAGCGGTGATGGCGGGTTTGATGATCATTCTGATCAATCTGCTCTGCATTTCGGCGCTGTCGATCTGGGGGCAAGGCAAGCGACGGAAAGCGGGGGAATTGTTTGGCCATATCCTTGGCAATCCGCTAATCCTCGCCTGTCTGATCGGCTGGGGACTCAGTCTCAGTGATATCGGCCTGCCCGGCCCCACTGAGCAGATCCTGGAGATCATCGGCCGTGCCGCCCTCCCCTTCGGCCTGCTGGCGGTAGGCGCGGCGCTAAGGCCAAAATCACTGCATGGTCACCTGGGACCCATCCTGGTTTCATCGCTGGTGCAGTTCGGGCTGAAGCCGCTAGCCACCGCCGGGCTGCTCCTGCTGACCGGTCTGGGTGGTGTTGCCGCTGGTGTCCTGACAATCGCCTTCATGACACCGACCGCACCCTCGGCCTACATCCTGGCACGACAACTCGGCGGCGACAGCGAGAGCATGGCCTCGATCATCACTCTCCAGACCCTACTGGCGTTCATTGCGATGCCGCTGATAGCCTATTTGACTATTAACCCAGCGGCTTAGGGCCTGATAACACGAATCAAACAGGCCCCAATGAAGCTTCGGTCAATTCTTCAGCTGACGTGATTGTTGCCACTGCTGTTGCAGATTGTTGTTGAGCCAGACCGCCTCCAGATAGGGTACTACCCCATTCTTGCGGATGATGTCGCGGCCCTCTCGGCTGTGGGCGAAATTGAGGAAAGACTTGACCTCCCTCAGGTTCTCACTCTTCCGGTTGGTGACGATATAGAGGGGCCGGTAAAGGAGATATTTTCCATCCTTGATATTGGCGTAATTCGGATCCTTGCCCTCAAGTTTAAGGATCTTGAAATCCCGTTTGCGCGCGCTACTGATACCACTGACGGCGATGGCGTTGGGATTCTCAACCACCGCCTTCTCCAGCGGTCCCGAAGACTTGTAGCTCGCACTTCCCTTGAAGTTGATGTCATCATCACCAAACAGCAGTTTTCTCACCGTATGCCCGACACCGGAGATCTTACCGTTGCGAATCAACAGTTCCAGCGGCTGATTGGGGCCACCCAAGTCTGACCAGTTGCTGATCTTGCCCAGAAACACATCACGCAGCTGATCGATGGTAATCGACTCCACGGGATTGGATTTGTGAACCACCACGGTCAGGGCATCCCAAGCGACCGGGTTGAATTGAATCAGCGAACTGGAGATGCCATCCTGATCGACCCGAAAGCGACAGGAGCCGGCAAAGTCGACCTGACGCTCTGCAATCTTGCGGATGCCCTTGGTGGCGCCACCCCCCTCCAGCTCCACATGGATCCCTGTCTTCTTTTCGTAAGCGATGGCGAGTTCGGCCATGAAAGCCTTTTTGGTAATGCCGCAGCCAGCCCAGTTGAGGGTGACTGCCAGGGAAGTCAGGGGGAAAATGAGTGCGAACAACAGAATTGTGAAGGATAGAAATCTTTTCATCAGATCACCTCGATATATAAGCTGGCTGCCGTCCCTGGGCCTGATGTATCTGTTCGAAGTGCGCCTGTCCTGGCACCGGCCATGGTAGAGGGGATGTTAGTGAAGGGATACGGATTCGGTATTGTGGTTTTCCTTAATAGCAGCGAGCAGAAACCGCAATATCAATCCAATACACCAAGCGAATAATTAGCTTTATCTTATTAATTTACTTACTGATTTCTTCTTATTTCGGGATTTTTTTTCGAGCCGTGAATGGGCACATAAAAAAATGTGATCGAGCTCACACTGCCTCCTCTTAAGGATTCTCCTGTGCATGCGATGACTACTCTCTGATCCCGCCCATATTCCGGATTGGCAAGGGGCGGCTTGCCGGCATACTTGGCGTTAAGTGGTCACGACAGATCGAGTACCATTGCCTTGTGAGGAACATGGGATTTTAAGTAATCTCCGAACAAGTCGCTATTCTGATGGGTTTGGTGAGACAGGGCTCCCACCCTAGTGTAGCGTCCTACACTAGCTTGCCCCCATAGCGCCGTAAATCTTCATATCGGCGGTTTGGATCAGCTTGACAGGCGGTTGAAAAACTCTCCGGTGGATACCAGGCAAGGCGGAAGTGCGCGGTGTACAGGGCAGTACATGAGCATTTTCA
>JBNKOL010000062.1:0-40811 GCA_050294655.1 Sedimenticolaceae bacterium | reverse complement strand
ACGAAGACGCTGGTCGAAAGGGCGTCGGTGCGGGTGGCGTTAGGGCCGAGAACGGTGACGCTTCGCAACTCTCCGGCTGAACGGCCGGTCTTGGGACTGATGATATGGTGATAGCGAACACCGTCCCGTTCGAAATAGCGCTCATAGTCGCCCGAGGTGGAGATGGCTGTTTCGGAAAGGGGCAGCACAGCGGCCAATGCCTGCTTTTTACGCGGTGCCTGGATGCCGATATGCCAGGGTCTGCCGCGATGATCTCCCAACAGGCGACTGTCCCCTCCGGCGCTGACCAGGGCGTGTTCGATGCCATGATCCTGTAGTACCTGAATGCCGCGATCGACCGCATAACCCTTGGCGATACCCCCCAGGTCGATACGGACACCCGGGCGTTCGAAATGGACGCTGAGTGAGGTTGGGTCGAGTTTTATCAACCGGTAGTTGATCAGGGGCAGCGCCCTGGCTATGGCCTGATCGCTGGGTTTTACCCCTTTTCGATAGTCGTACTGATAGCCGATCGAGGCGAAGGTGATATCGAAGGCGCCATCGGTCAGTTGCGAATAGTCCAGGGAGATGTTCAAGAGATTGAAGAACTCTTTTGAAATCACCACAGGCTGCTGTGCCGCATCCCGGTTCACTTTAAAGAGTTCGCTGCTTTCGATGTAGGGACTCAGGGCCTGGTCGAGTCGATGAAACTCGTCCAGCACGGCGTCGATGGCCTGTTGCGCTTGCGTTTCGTCCTGATGCCAGACTTCAACTCCGATCCGCGTGCCCATGATGGCGGCCTGGCGGCTGAACCAGGCGGCTGATGACGGAGTCGGAAGCAACACCGCCATCAGCAGCGAGGCGAAAGCGATCAATCGCCAAGGCACTATGAACACGACATTAGGAGGGCAGGAAGTCGATCGGATAGGAGACAATAGCGGTATCCACATCCTTGTTGGCGAACTTGAAAAGCTTGATGCGCGAGACCAGCTTGCGCTCCAGCGCCTTGTCGTTCAGCTCTGAGGAGACGATGCGGCATTTGGTGACGCTACCGTTGGGCGCTATGGTCAACTCCAGCACTACCTTGCCACGCAGGGTCGGATCCTTGCGCAAGGCCCGGTTGTAGAGGGCATAGACCGACCCCTTGTTCTGGTCGAAGACAGTCTGGATCTCCTCCCGGGTCCGGTTGCCCTTGTGGTTCTTGCCTTTGCCCTTACTTCTGCTGGCGGCGTTGGCCGCCCGCTTGGCCTCGGCGGCACTGCTGGTCACCTGGGTGGTGCTGCGGCCACCGAGTCCCTGGCCACCGGTATCCCGACTCAATGCGGCGGTGTTGATACCGCCACTGCCCCTGCCTGCACCTGAGGTGATGATGGAGCGCTGGGAAGTGGTCGCGCGCTCCCCCGTCGAGGACAGCTTCTGGATCCCGGCGGTAGAGGGAATGGCTGGCTCATCGCGCAGATCAGCTAACTGGTCGGCAAAGGCCAACAGACCGGAATTGGCGGCCTTTTTGCGCGCCTGCTCGGTGGAGGGTGGTGGTTCCTTTTTCACCACCTGTTTAAGCGGTTTCTTCTCCGGCTCAGGCTTCTTTGCCTCTTTCGGTTTTTCCTTCTTAGGTTCTGGTTTCTTCTCCTCCACGATCTTTTTCTTCGGCTTGGGTTTGGGCGGAGGGGTCTTTTTCTGCTCCAGGATCAGTCGCGCCAGACGCGGCGGCAGTGACTGCTTCTTGAAGCGTTCTTTTTCCGGTAGATCGATCACCGGCACCAGTAGGCCCAGTAGCAGGGCGATCAGCAGGACCGTGGTGGTAATCAGATAGAAGCGGCGTTCGTCCGCATCCAGGGTGCTCCAGGGCAACTGGCCGGAGTGGCGATAGGATAGGCTCACAGGGGCTGCCCTCCTTGCTTCATCTGCGCTTGCTGTAAGACCGCCAGAGAGACATGGGGGTATTCGGATTCGGCGCAGGTTGCCATCACGCGTTTCAACAAATCGTAGGGTATCCCTTTATCACCCATGATAGTGATGTTGCCGGAGAAGGGCTCCAGGGTGCTTGTCTTGGCGTGATCAGCATGGCGCTGCAGTTCCTCTTGCAAGGACGGTAGCAGGATGCCGGCGGGCAGGGGTTGGTTGAGGTCGAGGACATGGCGACCCTGGACCAGGATCTCGTTGCGGTTGACCATCACCACCAGCGTCTCCTTCGGCTTCTGCTCGGCCTTGGCCTCGGGCAGACTGAGTGCCTTGGCGTTGGGCAGCACCTGCACCTCGCCGGAGTTGACCAGCAGAAAGAAGACCAGAATGGTGAAGATATCCATCAATGAGACCAGGTTGAGCAGCGCACCACTCTTGTTTCGTTTGTGGTGGCGATCCATACGCTTCGCCCGGCGAGACATCTTCATGAGGCGTTACCTTTTGCCTTGGCTTGGGGTGGCGCATCGCCCAATGAGATCTCGGGAAACAGTTCGGCCTGCACCAATGAGCCAGCCTCGACCTGTTCGGTCATGCGTACCGCATCCATCACATGCACCATGGTTTCATAGTTGGTCTGCGGTTCGGAGAGGATAAAGACGTTGCGTTTATCCGGAAAACGGACCTTGATCTGCACCAGCAGCTCGTTCAATGCCTTGAGATCATAGCCCTCGGCATTGTTGTTGATGCGTTTGATCAGACCGCCCTGCAGATCCGCCACTTCGAGGCTCTCCTTGCGGATGATCACCTCGAGCTGGAGCTCCTTGATCGCCTTCAGGGCGCCTTCACTGGCCGGCGGCAGATAGAGCTCGAGGATGGAGAAGCGGTTGAAGGCCGCCGTGATCAGTAGAAAGGGGATCAGAATCACCATCAGGTTCAGGAAGGCGGTGATATTGAGTCCCTCCTCGGCATGGTGGTGACGCAGACGTTTTCTCATGCGTTGCTCCGTGCGGAATAGGCTTTCTCATTGAAGATGTTGAGAAACTTGACCGAGGCCATCTCCAGGCTGTCGACCAGGGAGGTGGTCTTGCTCTGCAGCAGGGCGTAGACCAGCAGCAGTGGAATCGCCGCCATGAGGCCGAATGCGGTGGTGTTCATGGCCACGGAGATACTGGCGGAGAGCAGGTCGGCTTTTTCCGCGGGGTCGGCGTTGGAGACCGCGGTAAAGGCCTGGATCAGGCCGATGATGGTGCCGAGCAGGCCCAGCAGGGTGGCGATATTGGCCAGGGTGCTGAGGTAGTGGGTGCGTTTCTCCATGCGGGGGATGGCCTCCATCAGCCCCTCTTCCATTGCCACTTCCACATCGTCACGGCGGCGTGCGGTACGAGCCCGCGCAAGACCGTAGGTCAACATGGTGCCCATGGCGGTCTTCGATCTGCTGGCGGCATCCATGGCCTGCTTGAAATCACCGTTGTTGAGCAGTGGCAGAACCTTCTTCCAGGTTCGTTTGTTGGTACCGGTTACCAGGGTGAGGTAGACCCAACGCTCGATCGCGATGGCCACTCCGCCGGCAAAGATCAACAGGATGGGGTACATAAACATACCGCCTTCCTGAAAAAATCGGATGATGGATTCGAAAAGCTCCATGAGGTTCTCCGTTGCTTGTCTCTTGAGTTACAAAAAATGGACCCGGCCGTACTCGTGTCGGAGCGGCATACGTGCCCGAATTCTTTACGGTTTTTCACCAAATGTCTGGTACCAATCCACACGTCTGCGAAATACATCACGGTCGAGGGGAACTAAAAGTTCCTCCATGGTCGTCATTTCCGGCGGCATCATGCCGGTGAGTCGCTTGGCCTGGCGCCAGGGCACCACGTAGAGCACATTGGGTGACTCCTTGTTGCCGAAGATGGCCGCGCCCTCCATATCCAGTCGCTGCTCGGAGCGGCATTGGCCGGCGAATGCCAGCATCAGCAGTAGGCTGAGGGCCGGTATGATCGGATTTCGCATGCTTCTTTCGCTCATAGTCTATTTCGCTTTGCCCACGCGGCGTTCCAGGTCCAGAATCCAACCCTCGATCTCCTGGTTAGGGGCCTCGGCCAGTTTCTGGCAGAGGCGATACTGCTCCAATGCCTGCTGTGGCCTTGCCAGATAGAGATCGTAGAGGATACCCAGGTTTCGATGCGCCATTAGATAGACGGGTTCGAGTTTCAGCGCCTCCTGATAAGCCGCCTCAGCCTCCTGGAAGCGCCCCTGCATGCGCAGTGCGACACCGAGTTGGTTGTGTGCCGGCGCGCTATCCGGATTGCGCGCCAGGGCTTCGCGGAAGGCCTGCTCTGCGGCGCTGGAATTGTTTTGTTTCAACTGGATGATACCGAGGTTGGTCATCGGTCCCGCTAGCTGGGGGTTCTCCTCCGCCAGCTGCTGGAACTGTGTTTGGGCGCGCTCCAGATCACCCTGCCTCAGGGATTGCAGCGCCGCATCGTAGCTACGCTGCAGAGCGCTGTCGACGCCCTTTTTGGCATCTCCCGCGGAGGCGCTCCGTGTGGAAGGGGATTGCAGGGTGCTGCAGCCGCTGATCATGAGTGCGGCACAGAGACCAAGCCAGAATGCTTTAGTTGATCGCATCGACACCCTCCTCGCTCTGTTCCTGTTTGGCGTAACGGGCCGGCAGCAGTTTGGCCAGGGCGGCGAAACTCTTTTTCACCCACTCGTCGTAGATTCCTTTCGTCGTCAGTTTGATGTTCGATTCGTAAACAGCGATCGCCTTGTCCTCGAAAGGATAGGCCTGCTCTTCCAGCAGGATATCGTACTGTTCCAGCTCCTCGGCGTTGAGTCCCTTGGGACGTTCCGATTTCATCAGCGCGGTGCCGAAGTGCTGATAGATCTCGCCGATATGGAAGGTGGCCGCGGTAGTCACTTCAGCGATTCCGTATTCAGCGGCCCGTTTGTAACCGGCGATAGCGCTCTGCATCTGCGTCTTCTTGCGCTTGAGGGTTTTCTCCAACGGCGCCTTGAGTGCGATGCGCCTGAATAGCTCTTGATCCGGCGCGGCCAATCGCAACGCGGCCTGCGCGGCCAGGTAACGGGTTCGATCAGTGCGCAGCTTGCCAGCCTTGGCGTCGGTCTCGATCAGCTGTTCCAGCCAGTAGTCACGCTGTTTGGCGTTGCCGCTCTTTTCGTTCAGCCCCACCAGTTTGTGTCGTGCCTCCATGGCGGGTTCGAGCGGCATCGGGAAATGTTTGACGTAGTCAGCGTAGGCCCTGATCGCCTGGGGCCTGCGTCCTGCCTTCTCATACAGCTCCGCCGCTTGCCAGCCGGCGGCCTGACGCAGCTCGGGGGTGGCGCCCTGGTCAGCGATGGTGGTCAGCTCAGCGGCCGCTTTCAGCGGTTGGTCGGTCTCCAGATAGGCAGTGGCCAGTTTGTTGTTGACGTCGGGGAGCAACTCACTGTCGGGATAGCGCTTACGGAAGGCCTCTAGGATCTGAGCCGAGTGGGCCCAGTCGCCGCTGGCGATCAGGCTGGCGGCGGCGTCGTATTCCGCAGTGGCTCGGATCGAGGCGCCGGGCACCAGACTGGCGACTCGTAGAAACTGGTCTGCGGCGGCCTTCTGGTCACCCTGTTCACGCAGGGTCGAGCCCTGCTGATAGATGCTGGCGGCGAGGCGCTCCTCCAGCGGCGCCCGCTTTTCGTCACGCTTCGGCAGGTTGGCGAGTGCCTGCTGGTAGCCCACTTCGGCGGCTGCGTAGTCTTTCTGTTCGAAGGCGGCATGGGCTGCCACGGTCCAGGCAGTGCGCTGCAGTTCGGGGGGTGCCGGCGGTTGCAGGTTGACCACCTGCAGGGCGGCGCCCCGGGCCCGGCCCAGGTCGTTCATCTCCAGCAGCTGTTCGGTGGCCTTGGTCAGGACGGTCGGCATGCGAGGGTCCTGGGGGAAGACCGCGCTGAAACGCAAAGCGCTCTCTACCCCTCGTTTGCGCCAGGCGGGCTGTTCCTCCGGCTTCAGGCGTTTCTCTTCCTCGGCATAGGCGAGCAGGGCGGCATAACCGGCCTCGGCCCGCTTGTCATGGGGTGGTAGATCATAGGCGCTCTGTTCGTAGGCCACCACCGACTCGGGGTAACGCTTGAGTTCATAAAGCAACTCCGCCAACAGGAAGCTGATGCTGCCGGCCGTGGGATCCTGTGGGAAGGAGTCGAGGTAGAGTCGGTACCAATGGGCAGCTTCGCGTCCCTCCCGCACTTGTGCGGCAGCGGCTTTTGGCGTGTTGAGCTTGGCGCTCTGTTGCGCCAATGCATGGTGATACTCGGCCAACTCTTTGAGGTAACTGCGCAGTTGGCTGTTGAGCCATGCCCGGTCAGTCTCGTCGAGCTGCTGCCAGAACTCGCTATGAACGGCATAGCGCTGGGTAAATGCCTTTTTGCTTTCCAGTGCCTGGCTGGGGAAGTTGTTGTCGGTGTAGATCTGTACCACCTTGACGGCGAGCCGGGGAGAGTGGGGATGGGCTGGATTGAGGTCGACGAAGGCCAGGTAGGCATCGGCGGCGTCTTGAATACGCTCCTGTTTGAGGTAGAGATCGCCCAGGCCCTGATAGACCATGAATTCATAATTACGGTGTCCCTTGTCCCCGAAGTAGCGGCTGATGCGCTGGGTGCCGCCCAGTTCGGAGAAGGTCAGGCTGATCACCCGCAGAGTCTCTTTCATCAGTGCCTGGTCGGCCTCTGAAAGTTGCGCCAGATCGACTCGTTGGCCCTGCCCCAGCTTGCGATCGAGCAGTTCGGTGAAAGAGTCGAGACCGCGCTCGATATGGCCTTGCTTGAAGCGCGACCAGCCGTGCTTCAGCAGGGCCCGATCATAGAATGGAGAGTCGCTTGGCTGCTTGAGAATGGCGCCATAGGCTTGCTCGGCCTGGTCGAATCGCTGCATGACGAAGAGACGTTCGCCACGCCGGAATTGGGCCTCCTGCCAGTGTGGGCTGTCGGGGTAGTTCTTCACCAGTTCACGCAGACTGTCCATCATCTTGTCCAACTGGCCATTCAGTTCATAGGCACGGGACAGTTGATAGAGAACCAGGTCCCGGGCGGGATAGTTGGGCTCTTTCTCTAGCAGTTGCTCATAGAGCCGGATCGACTTTTCTATGTCCACATTTTCGACGGCTGCCGTCTCGGACTCCATGAGGCGGGTTTCGCTCTGTTCCAACTCGAGATCGGCCAGTCGACGGGTGGCCTCGCTGCTCAGTCGGCGGTCCGGGTTGAGTTGCAGCAGTGCCCGGTAGTTTTCGATGACTTCAGCCCGGTCGGCGGCGGATAGGGCACGCTTGTCGATCTGGATCTCCTGTTTTTCCAGGTTGGCCAGAGTGGGTTCGTCATCGCCACGACCCAGAAAACCGGCGCACCCCGTCAGCTGACTGACGACAAGGGCGATAGCGAGTTGCCGCTTCATTGCGCGACACCCTCCGCCGCATTTGCGCTGCTGCTGTCGAGCAGGCTGGCGACACCGAAGCGGGCCTGAATCAGGTAGTCGTGGAGCAGGGTTTTTCGTTGTTCAAGGGTCTCTATGGCCATCTGCTGCAACTGCGCCCCCTCCTCACTGCGCAATGTGGCCGTCAGTTGGAGGAGGGCTGGAATTTCGCCTTCGAGCGCCTGGATACGACGGGAGTAGTCTACGAACCGCCCTTTGGTTTCGCGCCTGGCCTGGGCCAGGTCGGCCTCCAGTTTGCGGGTCTTCTCAAGACTTGTATCGAGATCGGCCATCTGCTTCTTCAGGGCCCAGATCCGCTGGGGATGTTCGCTCACACTGCGCCAGACCAGGATACCCCGCATCAAACGGGCAACTTCACGCTGGGCCTCAAGACGATTGCCTCCAGCGTGCTGTTCGATCAGCGCATCCACCCGGTCGAGCCGGGCCAACCAGGCCTTTTCATCACTGGTGGTGAGGATAAAAGCAGGCTCCTCAGGCGAGGCGGCGCGTTCGTACTGGCTCTGCAGCGCGTCGCGCTCCTGCTCCATTGTTTGCAGCGTGTTTCCCGCCAGATAGGCATCAACCTGAGGGGTATTCTCCGCATAGGCTTCCAGCTGAACCGCCAGCATGCCCCGATAAGAGGTGATCTTTTCCTGCCATTGGTGGAGGTTTCGCTCCAGCTGGCGCAAATCGCGGTAGTCCTGCAGGCGCTCGATGAATTCGTTCTTGCTCAACAGCACCGGAAGCTGAGCCTTGAGTGCCAGCAGATCGGACGACTCGGCGTCGGTTTTGGATTGTTCCAGCAGGTTGTTGGGGAAGTTGCTCAGCTGAACCTGGCCAATGACCGCATCGAGTGACTGGATCGAGGCGTTGTAGCGGGCGATGGCATCCCGGTAGCCTTGCAGCGACTGTTGTTCCGCCTTAAGTTGGGCCAAGGCGTAGGGGATGGCCAGTTGCACCTCGAGCACCGCCGGTTCGCTGGAGTTTCGTTCGGCGAGCATCTGCCAGGGAACGAGCGCTTGGGCCGGCTGGTTCAAATTCAGAGAGGCCCAGCCTGCGCCCAGCAGGGCCTGGCTGCTGGCGGGCCCTTTTAGCCTCACACGCTGCAGTGCTTCGAGTGCGGCTTCGGGCTGTTCCGACTCAAGGAACAGATAGCCGAGCACCAGGTTGGCGCGATCGCGGATCGATTTCATCTCATTTGAGTCGACTTTGCGGGTGCCGATCTCTTCGAGCATCTCAATGCCCTGTGTCTGATCGCCGGTTCGAAGCAGGGCAATGCCTTGGTTGAATTGTCCGTACTGGGACCAGTCGCTCTTTTTCGAAAGGCCTGCAAGGGTCTCTGCGGCGCTTGCGTTTTCGTTCACCAGCATCTGCAGCAGCCCTGTCAGGTTGATGCTTTCATCCCGCGCCTGAGGCTCGAGGGCCTCTCCGGTCTTGGACAGGGCTTGCATGGCCGCTTTTTCATCGTTGCGTCTGTGACGGGATTTCGCCAATTGCAGCCAGGCCCGGCTCTGCAGCTCAGGCGTGGCGGAACGCTCCAGCACTCGCTCGAACAGTGATTCTGCGGTGTCGGGCATGCCGTAGGCGAGGTAGAGTCCGCCGAGCAGAAGCTCGGGTTCGTCCTCATAGGCCTGCATTAATCCCTGCTTGCGGGCCGCCAGCAGGCGCACAATGGCCTTGAAATAGTTATCCTGGTAGAGCTGGTAGAGAGCTTCACCATAGTGAAGATCCTTCAGTTCCTGGGGCTCGCCTGGTTTGGTCTCCTCCGCATGAGCGGTGAGGGTGAAACAGAGCGAGGCAGTCAGGAGAAGGCGGCTGAGCGGGCTGGATCGCAAGGGATCACTCCCACTCCCGGACCTCGAAGTCCGGCTGCTGCATGGCGACGCTGTCGACGATCTTGAGTTCCAGGTATTTCGGTCCAATACCCTTGTTGAAGCTGACCGTGGCGCCTCGCTTGTAGTCCCTGCCTTTAGGACCCACGCCGGTGAAGAAGGCGACTAGCTCATGATCGCCCGATTTGAGGTTGCCGAGATAGAGCCGTTGTACGCCACCGCGTAGCAGCGCCTTGAGTTCACGTTCGGTGTAGAGGTAGTTGGTGAGATCCTTGCCGTCGATCTGCAGCTGCACTGAATCGAGTTTGAAATAGTTGCCGATGTCCATCGACAAGAAAACCGAGACCTGAGTGTTGCCGGGGAAGAGCATCTCCTCTTCCAGGATGAAGAGTTCCCGATTGAGATCGAGGACTGCCTTTTTCAGGGTTTGGACCTGCTGATCGAGAGCCTTGTCCTGATCGTCCAGGGGCTCGGCGGCGGCCAAGGAGATGCCGAGACAGAGAGCGAGGGAGAGGAGGGTGCGCATGAAAATCTTCAAGGTCGTGGTCTCGGTTGATAATACCCTACGGTGAGCCCATAAATCTATATGAATTAGTGTCTTGCGTTTGCGATGGTAGTCACAGCTTGGATTTGAAAATTGGTTCAATTTTCCCAAAATGCAAATCATAGCGGAAGTGAATTCCTATCGCTACGAATCAGGTGTAATTTCTCGAGAGCTGAGGATTTTGTTACAGGTTTCTCCTGTGGTGCGGCAATAAACCTACGATTAGTGGAGATTGCTTGCATGGGTAACTATGCTAGCCTGACTCATAGCGGTCGCCGTGCGATCCTACGGTTTCAAACGAAGCAAGAAAAACACAATACAGACAGAATAATCAACTAATACCTGAATCCGTGAGTTTAGACAGAGTACAGCTTGTAAGCGATTGATTCGGTTAGCGCAATAAAGAACTCGCAGGCATAACCCCAGTTTTGGTAGGTTTATTTAGTGCCAGTCGGATCAAAGGCTTGCGGGATCTGTCCTGGAGGACTTACGGATTACAGGTTGTAAAACTGGGCCAGTAACATTTCATGAGCGACCACACCGGTTTCCTGCCGTTAAGGTGTAAAAAATCAGCCGTTGTTCAAGGCGAATCGTCCTCTCTACCGGGTGTCGGCTACGGGCTGGCTTGCTGGATAGGCATGTTGGCTCTGGCTTTCTCCAACATGGCGGTCGCACAACAGAATCCGCTGACTGAGCCATTCGCCGTCAGGAATCAGAACCCATTCATTCTGGTGCATGGATTGCCCAATGCCACTGCGGCTGAACTGTTGCCGCGGGGCGAGTCCAGCCTGCAGCTGCAATTCGATATCACTAACCATTCAAAAGGCTCCCAGACACCCCAGGAAAGCATCATCCTGGACGGTGAAACCTATCGCACTGCGTTGATCTACAAGCGAGGTTTTGGCGATGGCTGGCAGCTTGGATTGGAACTGCCGCTGATTAGCCATCGCCATGGGATCATGGATAATTTTATTGAGGGTTGGCACGACATCTTCGGTCTTTCCAATAAAGACCGTGATCGTTGGCCAAAAAATCGCATGCTGTTCAGCTATACCCGCAATGGAATCGTTATGGCTGAGATGAGTGATGGTTCTTCTGGGCTGGGCGATCTGCGACTGCAGCTTTCGCGGCGCTTGAAAGTGTCAGGCGAGGGAAATTGGCTGTCACTGAATGCCAATCTCAAACTGCCTTCGGGAGATGTCGACCGATTTCAGGGCAGCGGTGCCGTCGATTTGGCTGTGTGGCTCAGTGGCGCAGCGCCGACTCTGCTTGAGGCTTGGCGCATGGGCGGTTATATGCAAGCGGGTGTGCTGTTGCTGGGTGACGGGGATCTGTTATCGGAACAGCAGCGCGACAGTGTCTGGTTCGGGAGTGCCGGCATGCATTGGCTTGCCTGGCCAGAGTTGATGTTGAAAGCGCAGCTCGACCTACACAGTTCGTTCTATGACAGCCAGCTCGATCAACTGGGCAAGCGTTCGCTGATGTTGACTGTGGGTGGCACTATCGCGCTGGACCAGGGTGCTGGCGCTCTCGATCTGGCGATTGGTGAGAATCTGGCTACCGATACGGTGCCGGATTTCATGATCAATCTCGCCTATCACCGTCGTTTCTAGGACTGCCTGGGCAACGATGCCGCCCTAGGTTATACGCTTCCTCTAGTGTAGGACACTACACTAGAGCCCATTGATTCGTGTTAACGGGCCTAGGGAAACTCTGATCAATGCATGAATCGGCGTAGTGTGGCTGAGAGGTTTTTGCTCTGCGTTGAAAAGCTGCGCCATAGCCGGCTATGGCGCAGCTTTTCACCTTGATCCGAAGCCTTTCATCTCACGACACACTCGATCCAGAATGAATCAGAGGTTCCTTAGGTGAGCTGGTTGAAGACCGTCAGGCTATCGAGCATGGCGCTATTACCAAGGCTGGTGCCGAATAGACTGGAGAACTGGCCCTGTTCGCCATGCAGTGCGAGGTAGTTGAGCGCGATGGTCTGCACCAGCAGGTTGACGTTGTTGGCTGCCGGGCTGGAGGCATTGTTGACCGAACCGTCGGCGCTGTAACTACCGATCTGCTGGCGCAAGACGTCGTCGTTGATCAAGGTCGGGACACCGCCCGGATTGTAAACCAGGAAGAAGGCGGCGGCGGTCGACTGGTTGTCTCCGGTCCACACCCCCTTGCCACGGCCATCCACCGAGTTGTCCACGTTGCCATTACTGGAGACCGATCCGTCGCTGAAGACATAAAGCATCAGCGGCACCCCTTTGCGTGCGGCATATTCCAGGCAGGCACCCATGCAGCGGCCGGCGCGCAGGTCGCGCAGTTCGCCCACGGCGCGGTCGCCGGTGTGGTAGTCGTAACCGCCCATTGCGATCGTGCCGGCGCCGGCGTAGCCGTTGACTACCAGCTTCATCACCGAGGCGGTCTTGCGGAACTCGGCGTCACCGTCGAATTCCGCCTGGCTGAAAATGGGGCCGATGATGTCCGCGTCCTGGGTGACGTCGAGTTCAGCCGGGTTGCCGTAGCGATCAACCAGATCGGCGCTCTTCACATAACCGCAGCGAACCAGCTCTTTGATAACCGCATCGGTGGTGATGCCGGTATCCACACTGGCCAGTTTCATGTCGGAGATGCGCTGGATCGCCTCCATCACCGCCACGGCATCAGACTGGTTGAGTAGGCCTACCAGTTTGCCGGTGTCGACCAGACCGGAGACATCGCTGGGCCGGTCGATCTTGGTGGGGCGCACGCTGGGATCGATCATGTCGGCTGGTGCCAGGGAGTTGCCGCCGGAGTCGGAGTTGCGAGAGCCGATCAGGGTCAGCAGTTCGCCGTCGGCGCCGCAGCGGTTGATGGCGTACATGGGGTTGTGGGGGTTGTTGGCGGTGTCGTTTTCCGAGCGGGCCGGAATCACCGCGCCGTTGGTCAAGGCCCAGGCGGCGGGATTGAATCTCTCCTTGATCCCTCTGAGTATGGCGCTGTCGGAGTGGAAGGCGAGCCCCAGATCCATGTCGATAAAGTCGCTCAAACCGGTGGAGGGATTGACGATGGAGGGGATCATGTCACCCGGCAGTCCCAAACGGCTATAGCCTGCGGTGGTCAGAAAGTCGAGCTGACCGGCCGTGCCCACCAGGACATTGGAACCGGCGATATTGGAACCGCCCGCCAGATCGAAGCAGATAAAGGGAACCTTGCCGCCGCCGAGGGTAGTGATGTCACAGCGATCGGCCGCTTTCAATGCTTCCAGGTCGGGCGACAGTTGAGCAAAGGCCTCCCGGGGATTGGCAAACAGACCAAACAGAGAGGGGGCTGTGACGACGGCCGTCCCTTTGATCAGTCCCTGTCGAAGGAAATCGCGCCGAGTTACCGGTTTTGGGTGATCCGGGTGGAGAAGCGGAGCGTCCGGGGAGAGATCTTTCACTTTTCTGCGCATGTTCTGTCTTCCGTTAAATACTATACGAGGCGCTTACTGCAGCAGGAGTGCCGCGCTGCCCAGTGCCGAGGCGCAGGCCGCCTTGGTGGCAATGTAGGTGCGATCCGAGGCGCAAGGACCACCGCAACGGGCCAAGCCATCGGGTATCCCATCTGTACCCGAACCACCATAGGGTTTGTTGTCGGCGGTGTCGGTTAACAACAGCATCAGTTCCGCCCTGACGTCCGCCGGCTGTGGCTGGGTAGCGATGTTCTGGCCCAGGAAGCGGTCGATGATCGGATTCACCACTTCATCCTGCCAGGTCAGGTCCGGAATGTCGTTGGCATTGGTCGAGAAGTTAAGACCGGGGAAGAAGCTGCTGCGCAGCGTCGCGTCATCCACCAGTTCACTGCAGTAATCGATGGCGAGCTGGGAGACGGCTACCTGATGCGAGGAGAGAAAACCGGTTATGTTCGCCGACGATGGCAGCTGTTGCTTGATGTTGGCATAGGTGGCGGCCACCGCACTGTTGGTGCGCGGTACCCCGGTCAGGGCCGACATGCTGGCATCGATCTCCTCGAAGGTGCGCAGGCCGACGCGTGAAGAAGGTCCGGTGTCGGCCGGAACGGCGGGCACGGGAATGGCCGGCTCGGTGTAGACATTGACGTGGCTACCGAGGCGTTCGAAGGTGAGGAAGAACTGATCGCTGTCAGCGCCTTTCTCCAGCGGAATGGTGGTGCCGATTGGTGACAGGGACTGCCCGTTGGGGGTGTAGTCGGTATCGTTGATGGTGGTTACCAGCTTGGTGTAGGACTGCCCCATGGCGGCCTCCTTACCGTTGATGCCGATACGCATCCCTTCGAGAGGAATGGAGCCGGGGGTGACCGATGTGTCCAGACTGATGAAACGGGGATCCCGGAACATGTAGCTGTAGTTATCGAACTGGCTTACCTCGAACATCACATAACTCTGCGGCAGTCCGACAAGATCGGTGACGTTGAACAGGAGGAAGAATTTCTCGCCGACGCCGGCGTCAAAATTCTGCTGAATCTGGCTAGCCGTCAACGCCCGGTTGTGAATCGCCAACAGACGCACCTTGCCCGCCCAGGGGTAGGCGCCGGAGGCCTCGCTACCCAAGACCAGGGCATAGCTGTCGTCCCAGTCGTTGAGGGTGCCGGATGCGGTTTCGTCGAGATCGTCGGTGAAGACGCCGTTGACATAGATGCGCCGGCCGTTGGTGGGATCGAAGGTGATGACCACATGTTGCTCCGAGGCCTGCACATCCCTGTCTCCATCCAATGTAGAGTGGACAGGCTCGCCATTGGCGTCAGTGGTACTGGAACGATGCATGAAGTCGTAGTTGTACATCGTCTGGCCAAGGGTGAAGTTACGCACGTCGACGCCAGCGGAGTAGCTGATAATCCGAGCGGGTCCTTCCTGGGTGACGTTGCCCGGCACCAGCCAGGCCTCGATCGAGTATTCACCGGTAGACTGGATCAGCTGGGCCAGTTTGCTGCTGTCGCCCGTGGTGCCCTGGGCCTTGCCGTTGCCGCTGAACTCGATACCCCAACCCTCGACCCATGCGACGCTGCCCGTGAGGTTTAGGTTGATTGCCGGATCGACGCCGCTGGTGTCATAGGCGATGTTGCCGCTGCCGGTCTTGAACTCATAGAGGGCAATGGCGTCGGTTTCGTGACGGCTGCCGCCGCTGGCGACAATACCTTCCGGTAGTGAAAGCGCCCGGCTGACCACCAGTGCCGGATCGATGGGTGTAGGCGTGATGCCATTGGCCATCTGGGTGATCGCGGTTTCCATTGCATTGGCGTTGCTGGGGCAGTTGTCCCAGCAGTTGTGCAGTTCCAACAGGCGCAGCACCAGGCGGGAGTTGGATGGGGTATCGAGGTCGATGGAGTTTCTCACCGCGGCATAGGCCGTGTCGGCGTCGCCATCGGCGAAGTAGGGTGATTGGGGCGAGGTGGAGGTCTCGATGTGACACCCGACGCAGTATTGGGTCAGCAGGGGGTGTACATAGGTTGCGAACAGGGTCGAGTCGGCGGGGAACTGCTTACTCTCGCCGACCACATGGTCGACCGGGGCCTCAAGCTCGATCTCACGCCCGGTGCTCGTTCCGCTGCCGACCCAGGCCTGGATATAGTTGGTGATGATGGAGGCGCAGGCGCTATTGCTCGCTTCCCAGCAGTTGTGGCCGTTGCCGACCTTGGTCACCAGCGCTGATTCATCCGGCTGTGCCCGGTTGATGTAGGGATTGACCGCGTCGTAGGCCTGGTTGACATCGTCACTCCGCACGAACAATGGGGCCTGTCCCCCTGTGCCATGGCAGGCGCCGCAGCGGTTTTCCGCACGTAGCGGTTCCCAAAGACTGATACGGAAATTCTGGATATCGCTGGTGCGCGCAGCGGGGCCGCTATAGGTGCTGGCGGTAACGCTGGTTTGTGGCTGACTCTCTGTGCTGACGCCGTCCTGGCAACCCTGGAGGCCCAGGACGATGGCGGCGGTGATGCTGAATGCGGTGAGCCTGCTTGCCCATCCGCGAGTGGTATTCTTCCGTTTCTGCATGATCACTCTCTTGGCTGGTGACAGCTCAATTCCCCGCGCAGTAGACAGCCGATTCGGCAAACACGCGTTTCATGTTGTAGCCGCTCTTGAAACTGGTCGTCATCGTGGCTATCTGGGCCCGGTCCGCACTATCCTCGGGGGCGCGCAGACAGACGGCTTCGAAAGCTTTGGTGACCTGACATTCGGCAAAGGCCTGGCTGTTGGCCAGCTCCTGTCCCATCGACTTGGCGCCATTGCCGGAATCCGGCAGGCTGGTATCCCAACCCAGGACGGAGTTGGGACCATCACGCCAATAGTTGATCCAGCTGTCGTCCCAGGTGGCGTAGCCATCCGTGAAGTTGCTGCTGTTGATCAGGTATTTGGGCTGGACGACGCCAGGCGTATAGACCAGCTGTCCGCCATCTTCATCGCCCTCAGGATATTGGTAGTCATAATAGGCATAGGCTTCGGCCAGGGGCTCCATGCCGGCATGGCAACCGAGACAGTTGTTGAACCAGACCCGGCTGTCGCCGCCCGGACTGCGAGAGGCATCCTGGCGTACCCGATCGGCGGAACGGGTGGGGTCCTTGATCATCTCCAGCTCACGGCAGAGGTGGTTCAGCACAGTGAAGCTGAACATCCTCCGGTTGGTGCCGTCGATGAAAAAGGCGCGGGCCGAGGCGCGGGTGGTGACGACGCCGGCAGTACCCTCAGGCGGCAGGCCTGTGACGCTGGATTGGGTCGTCTGCACCAGCACGTCTTTCAGGTTCAACCCCTGGTTCTCCATCGCTTCATAGTGCGCATTGTTGCTGTTGGAGTAGGCGGGCAGAGAACCCGGACCGACATAGAGAATGTCGGCGGAGAGCAACTGGTTGAAGGGGACCTCATCGCGCACCATGCCGATCACGGTAGCGGAGTAGTCGTTCAGTGGAGCAAAAACGCTCATCTCTCTATTGGTCCATGGGGTGGCCCAGTTCTTGATCGTGACGTTATAGAAGTCGGGGTGTTCGATGGCCAGCATGGCGGCGGCCAGCGGATCGCTGTTGTTTACGATCTCATCTACCATCAGCTGCAGCGTGGCGGCTGTCGGCGGTACCCCCGTCAATCGGTCATGCATACGCTTGGCCTGCTCGCGGGGGCCGGCGAAGGCGACGCTGCAAGCGATTAGTGTTATCGGTAAAACCAGGCCGATGGCGGTACTCTTGATTGAGCTTCGTATGTTGTACTTCAATCCTGACATGCCAGATTGCCTCTGCTCCATGATGAGTGTCTTTTCACGACCAAACTGTCGACAATGACAACGCTGGCCGGATCGCTCGAATTACTACTTCTTTCTATAGAACCGACCGGCAAAGTCAACAGCTCGTGCCGGAAAGGTGACGGACGTTTTCTTTTCTTGTGACATATCGCACTGAATTAGTGCTTTCTTAGCGTAGACTTTACAACTCTATGATTTACTTGATGTTAGTATGAATTAAATTCTTGTCCTGGTGCTGCACTATGCGATGGTGTGGACGTCACTTGAAGGAACCAGCAGACCATGAAAAGCGCCCATCGTCGAACTCTGTCGAAGTGTTTCGGATTCGTTTTCGCGCTGCTTCTGTTGGCGGGGTGCGGCACCGGCAGTCAGGAACCCGATCCGGTTGTTGTCGACAAACCGATCGCTTATGTGAAGCGACCTGTTACGGAAACCGCCGCTACCGACATTCGTATAAGCCAGGCCTTCGAGGCGGGAGGCGATCTCTATCTCCGCGATCGTGCCTCACCCAGCGCCGGCGAATACAACATTACCGGCACTGTGACGGGGGGGCAGGGGGATGTGCGGGATGTCTCCGTCTCCTTCGACGGTACGAGATTGCTCTTCTCCCTTCGCATGCCGCTGATCGAAGGCGCCGATCCGGAGGATCAGCCCACCTGGAACATCTGGGAGTACAACATCGCGGAGGGGCGTCTCCGGCGTATCATCGCATCGGATATCACGGCCGAAGACGGTCACGACCGGTTTGCCCATTTTCTCCCCGATGGACGCATCGTCTTCTCCTCCACGCGACAGCGCCAGGCCAAGGCCCGCTTGCTGGATGAGAGCAAACCCCAATACCTGGCGATGGAACTCTCGGTGGATGAGCCGGCGATGGTGCTGCATGTCATGAATGACGATGGCAGCGACATCAAACAGATCTCGTTCAATCGCGCTCACGACTTTGCTCCCAGTGTGCTGGATAGCGGTCAGATCGTCTTCAGTCGCTGGGATAACGCGGATGGCAACAACGCCATCCAGCTCTATCGCATGAACCCCGATGGCACCGAAATGGAGTTGCTCTACGGCCTCAACAGCCATGACACAGGGACGGCCGGCAGCATCGTGCAGTTCATGCGGCCCATCGAGATGCCGGACGGCCGCCTGTTGAGCCTGTTGTTACCCTTCGACGGTACCGACGGGGGCGGCGCGATGTTCCTGATCGATACGCCAAACTACGTGGACAATACGCAACCGACCTGGGATAACACAGGCCTGACCGGGCCGGCGCAGCAACTGGCGACCGTGCACGAAGTTACCACGGATGGCACGGCATCGATCGGCGGCCGCCTGAGCAGCGCCTTTCCCCTTTTCGACGGCACCGACCGTCTGCTCATCAGCTGGAGTCAGTGCCGGCTGATGGAGGGCACCACCATCGTCCCCTGTTCGGAAGCCGCTCTCGCCGATCCGGCCGCCGTGGAGGCGCCCCCTCTGTACGGCATCTTCATCTACGACATTGCCCAGCAGACACAATTGCCGATCGTCGCACCCCAGGAGGGCGTGATCTATACCGATGTGGTGGCCGCGGATACACGGACTTTACCCACGATTCGCTACGACAAGGAAGACACGGGCGTGCTCAATCCGACCCTGGTTTCCGAGCAGGCGGGTCTGCTGCATATCCGTAGCGTCTATGACATGGATGGGCTGGATACCGCAGTGCCGGATATTGCCAGCGTGGCCGATCCCGCGCAGACGTTGGCATCCGCTCGCCTGCCACGCTTCCTGCGCCTGATCAAGCAGGTCACCATCCCCGACAGGGACGTTCTCGATTTCCCCGCCTCAGCCTATGGCGTCACCCGGAGATACGGCATGCGGGAGGTCGTCGGCTATGCGCCGATCGAACCGGACGGTTCGGTCCAGGTGCGGGTGCCGGCCAATGTGCCGGTGAGTTTCGAGGTCCTCGATGCCGATGGCAGAAAGATTGACCAGAATCACTCATTCTGGTTGCAATTCAGGCCCGGTGAAGAGATCGAGTGCAGTGGTTGTCACGATCCGGCCAGCCCTCTGCCCCACGGCCGCTTGAGCGCCGCGCCGCCGAGTGTCTATGCTGGCGCGCCGGGTTCCGGGCTGCCCTTTCCGAATACCGATTCGGCCATGTGGACCGATCCGGGAGAGTCGATGGCGCAGACCCGCAACCGGCTTAACTGCAGTGGCGCCTGCGAACCCACCATGGATGTGCTGTTCACCGATGTCTGGACCGACAGTGCGGTGCGCACTCCCGACCCGGACATCAGCTACCTTTACGATGATTTGACCACCACCCAACCCATGAGCGATGCCACTTGCGATAGCAACTGGCACAGCCTGTGTCGCTCGATCATCCACTATGAGCAGCATATTCACCCCCTCTGGAGTGTCTCCCGTCAGGTATTGGACGGGATGGGTAATGTTGTTGACGATCACACCTGTATCGTCTGCCATGCCAGCGATAATGCCGGTACCGCTAGGGTGCCGGACGCACAGCTCGATCTGACTGACGGTCCGGCGCAGGATGAAGCCGATCACTTCGCCGCCTATCACGAACTGCTCTATCAGGACGATGTCCAGGAGCTGGACGGCAATGGCGTGTTAGTTGAAATGCAGGTACCGCGTGTCGACGCGAACGGTGATCCGGTTTACCAGACAGATGCAAATGGCAACCTGTTACTCGACGGGAACGGAAATCCCATACCGGAGATGGATACCGTACCCGTGGCAGGAGGTCCTTCCATGATAGCGGGATCGGCCGCCGGGGGACGTTTCCTCGGCAAATTCGATACGGGCGGCACCCACGCAGGTTATCTGACCGATGCGGAGAAGCGATTAATAGCCGAGTGGCTCGACATGGGGGGGCAATACTACAATAATCCCTTTGACGTGCCATTATGAAGTGCCATTGGACTGACGTTTGAGCCAAAATTTGTTATTGAAGTTTGTTCGGCTTAGCTGTGTATGGCTCTGGCTGATACCGGCGAGCGGCCATGCGGATGAGCCACCATTGCGTGTGGAGGTGACTGCGCCCTACATCGAAATGCACACCGGACCCGGTGAGTCGTATCCCATTCATCAGGTGGTGGAGCGGGGCGAGTGGGTGGAGGTCATCAAACGGCGCACCGATTGGTTTCAGGTTCATGCCCATCATGATCGTAGCGGCTGGGTGCATGTGGAACAGATGCGCATGACTCAGATCGCCGAAGGCGTACCACTGGATGTGAAGCACTACGGTCAGGATGATTTCATACAACGGGACTGGGAATTCGGTTTTCTCGGTGGCGACATGGATGGCGCCGCGGTATTGAGTCTCTATGGCGGCTATGCCTTCAACAAAAATCTCTCTGCTGAACTGAGTCTGTCGCAGGCCCTGGGGACCTACTCCAGCGTGTATATGGTTGACGTGAACCTACTGTCCCACCCCTTTCCGGAGTGGCGCTACAGCCCCTTTTTTACCCTTGGCGCCGGCATGGTCAATACCAACCCGGATACCACGCTGGTGCAGACCGAGGATCGCACCGACAGCACCGCCCATGTAGGTTTAGGTCTGCACGCCTATATCACCCGACGTTTCTTTTTGCGGGCTGAGTTCAGACACTACACCGTATTTACCAGTCGCGAAGACAATGAGGACTTTGATCAGTGGAAAATCGGATTCGGTTTCTTTTTCTAGTCGCCATCGTGATGATGAGCACTCCCTTGCTGGCCGAGGAAGATGCGATCGGCGGTAGCCTGCGCTCTGAGCCGGTGGTGCAACCGGAGATCGCCCGACGCGAAATCATCGAACCCGATATCGATGAGGAGGATTTTGAGGTCGGCGGTTATATCGGCTTTCTCAGCATCGAGGATTTCGGCACCAGCCCGGTCTACGGCGCCAGACTGGCTTACCATGTCACCGAGGATATCTTCCTCGAGGCGGCGATCGGTACCAGCACCGCGGACAAGACCAGCTACGAGCTGCTCAGCGGCAATGTGCAGCTGTTGACCGATGATGAGCGTGACTTCACCTACTACAACCTTTCCGCCGGCTACAATGTGCTGCCGGGTGAGGCCTTCTTTTTCGGTCGCTATGCCTATAACAGCCATTTCTATCTCATCGCGGGCGTCGGCACGACCCGCTTCGCCGGCAATGACGAGTTCACCGTCAACGTCGGTGCCGGCTACCGGTTACTGATCAACGACTGGCTGGCACTGCATCTGGACGCCCGGGACCATATGTTCGAGTCCGACCTTTTGGGCGAAACCAAGACCACTCACAATATCGAGGTCCACGGTGGCCTGACTTTCTTCTTTTGAGGATTTAGCAATGTTGAAATCCATCCATCCTGCACACTGGATTAAACAGGTACTGTGCGCCATCGCGGCGCTGCTTTGTGTCACCCAGCTGAACGCGGCCACCCTCTCCGGTCCGGCGCCCGATTTCACTCTGAAGAGCAACAACGGGGCGAATATCAAGCTGAGCGAGCTGCGCGGTCAAGTGGTGATGATCAACTTCTGGGCTTCCTGGTGCGGTCCCTGCAGGCAGGAGATGCCCTTGCTTGATCAGCTCTATCAGCGCTATCAGCCCATGGGCTTCACCCTGCTGGGTGTCAATGTAGAGGAGGACAGTAGGGCCGCGGACAAGATTCTGAAGGAGATACCGGTCAGCTTCCCCGTTCTCTACGACAAAAAGAATCAAGTGAGCGAGAGCTACCAGGTGCGCGCCATGCCGAGCACCTTCCTGATCGATCGGGACGGCAAAGTGAGATATCTGCACAAGGGCTACCAACCGGGTTATGAAGAGGAGTACCAGCAGCAGATCCGGGAACTGGTGAAGGAATAGACCGATGACGATGCGTCTATTTCGTGCAGTCACGGCTCTGTTGCTGGCGTGGGGATTGGCCGCCTGCAGTGTGGAACCCTGGGTCAAGCCTTATGAACGGGCGAATCTGGCCGATCCGATCATGAGTTTTTCACGTGACCCGGTGGCCAGCCGGTACCGGGACCATATCTATGAAGTGCGCGAAGGGGCACGCGGCGCGGGTGGCGGCGGTGGAGGCGGTTGTGGCTGTAACTGAACGTCTACTGGGTCTGATACTGCTGTTGACTGCCAGTTCAACGCTGCTGGCGGCGTTGCTGCCCGAGGATCGGGCGGATGTGATGTTTCACCGTTACGACGGCGGTGGGGTTGAAGTGGACGGGCCTTCCATCATGGTGCGCAAGTCTTTCGGACAGAGCGTCTCGGTCAACGCCAACTACTATGTCGACTCCATCTCCTGCGCCTCGGTGGATGTCATCACCAGTGCCTCTCCCTATACGGAGGAACGGACCGAGACCAGCCTGTCGATGGATTATCTCTACGATAAGACCCTGATGACCCTCGCCTATACCAAGAGTGACGAGAGCGACTACCTGTCGGAAACCAGCAGCTTTTCTGTCAGTCACGACATGTTTGGCGATCTGACCACGGTTACTCTCGGTTACTCGGTGGGAAATGATGACATTGGTAACAACACCGACGCCACCTTCAAGGAGAGGGCGAAGCGGCAGAATTTCCGTCTCGGCGTGACACAGATTCTGACCAAGAACAGTCTGCTCGGGATCAATCTGGAGACCATTACCGACGAGGGTTTTCTGCGCAGCCCTTATCGCTCCTATCGCTATTGGAACAGCGCAACCGGAACCGGGGGCACGGCACCTGAAATCTACCCCACCACGCGCACCAGTAACGCCATTGCCTTGCGACTGAAGTACTTTCTTCCCTATCGGGCGGCGTTGAGTGGTGAATATCGCTACTACGACGATACCTGGGGGATCACCGCCAAACATATTGAGATTGGTTACACCCATCCCTTGGAGAGGGATTGGACCTTTGATGTTCACTACCGCTTCTACAACCAGAATGCGGCTGATTTTTACAGCGATCTCTTCGTGCGTGCCGACGAGCAGAATTACATGGCGCGGGACAAGGAGCTGAGCACTTTCCAGGACCACACCATCGGTTTCGGCGTCAGCTACGAGTTCAAGCCCGAGAAGTGGCAGTTTGTCGACCACGGCAGCTTCAACTTCGAGGTCGACTACCTCCGTTTCGACTATGAGGATTTTCGCAATCTGACGGTTGGCGGATCGCTGGCCCCGGGTGAGGAGCCGCTCTACAGCTTTACAGCCAACGCCATCAAGGCCTACGTTTCCATTTGGTATTGACGGATAACAACCACCCGGGTTGCTGCTTTTATTAACCAAGTCTTGCCGGGTTAGGCATGGGCTCAGGGTCGGAATGGATCCTCCTGGGGCGAATATTGATTGTGCAAAGCGCTTGGTTACTCGATGGGAATGGTTCCATGATTGGCCTCAAGCCCTGTATCTTGCCGTCTTCTGTGTCATAATCGGCCGCTGAATTTTTCCGCGTGGCCGTTAGGGAACCTCTGAACATGTCATGGACCGACATCTTGTGGCCAAATTGCACCGCTTCGGCGTTGCGGATCTGCACAATAGCGGGCTATTTCGTGTGATCCGCGCCCCGCAGGAAGTACCCTTGGGGTGCGCCTTGAACCGGCACATTTTGATCGACAATCTGTTCGGCTCAGACTTATTCAGAGGTTCCCTGGCGTCGCGCCGTTTTGGTCACTTATTATCCAATCAGAGGTTGCAGATATGAGTTTCTTTATTTCTGACGCACTGGCAGAGGCGCCTGCGGCGGCGGGACAGGCCGCCGACATCATAAATATGTGGCCCCTGGTGGTCTTTGGTGTGGTGCTCTACTTCCTGATGATCCGCCCCCAGGTGAAGCGTCAAAAGGAGCACGCGAAGATGGTAGGTGCCCTGGCCAAGGGTGACGAAGTGGTAACCACCGGCGGCATTGCCGGCAAGATCACCGACATGGGCGAGAATTTTGTCCTGGTTGAGGTTGCCGAAGGGACCAAGGTGAAGATCCGTCGTCAGGCCGTCGATTCGGTATTGCCGAAAGGGTCACTGACGGAACTCTGACCCGGTATACGCCATCACGCCGGTGTATGCGGATCTGCGGGCTACTTGAAAAGCAGCGACGCAGGACAAATATAACCAGAATGCCTGAAGCTATCGTCCCATGTTGCCGGTCGCTGCCGGCTTGCCCTGGTGCCACCGGCATTCGTTAAAGTTTTATACAGTTGAACTAGGAAATGAACCAATATCCGCTTTGGAAAAACCTGCTGGTGCTGGCGATGGTACTGCTGGGCGGGCTCTATGCGCTACCCAACATCTTCGATCAGGATCCCTCGGTGGAAGTGTTAGCTCAACGCGGGGTGGTGGTTGACCAAACCACCCAGTCGCAGATCGAACAGGCACTGCAGGCATCGGGGGTGAGCGCCAAGGGCATGGAGCTGCGCGATGGAAAACTGCTGGTACGCTTCGCGAGTTCGGAAGACCAGCTGAAATCCATGGACACCATCGCCGCCGCCCTCGGAGAGAACCACACCGAAGCGTTGACCCTGGCGCCCGATCTGCCGGACTGGCTACGTTTCCTGGGTGCCGAACCCATGTATCTCGGTCTCGATTTGCGGGGCGGCATCCATGTGTTGATCGATGTGGATATGGAGTCAGCTACCGAGCAGGCGTTGGAGCGCTACAGCACCGACATTCGCACCCTGCTGCGGGAGAAAAAGGTGCGCTATGTACGTATCGGTCGCGAAGGCGACGCGGTGGAGGTCAAGTTCAACAGTGCCGAAAAGCGCGACCAGGCATACGAAATCATCTACGACGAATTCCGCTCTCTGGTAATGGAAAATGTGGACCAGGAGGGTGACTTCCTGGTTACCGCCAAACTCTCACCCAGAGAGAACCAGGAGGTGCAGAAATTCGCCCTGCAGCAGAACATCACCACCCTGCGCAATCGCGTCAACGCCCTCGGCGTGTCGGAACCGCTGATCCAGCAGCAGGGCAATCGGCGCATCGTGGTGCAGTTGCCAGGGGCACAGGACCCGGCCAAGCTGAAGGATATCCTCGGTGCCACCGCGACTCTCGAGTATCGCCTCGTCGACACCGAACATAGTGTCGCCGATGCAGTCAACGGGCGTGTGCCGCCAGGTTCCCGGCTCTACCATGAACGCAATGGTCAGCCGGTGTTGTTGAAGAAACAGGTCATCGTTACCGGCGATCAGATCGTCGACGCCTCTTCCGGATTCGATTCTACTTCCGGTCAGCCCGCGGTCATCGTCAGCCTCGACGGCATCGGCGCCAAGCGCATGCGCCGCATGACCAACGAAAACGTCGGCAAGCCGATGGCGGTGGTCTTCATCGAAAGCCGTACCGTCACCCGTAAGGTCGATGGAGAGTCGCAGAAGGTCAGGGTCAAGGACGAGAAGGTGATCTCCATCGCCAATATCCTCGAGCCCTTCGGCAAGCGTTTTCAAACCACCGGCCTGGACAGTTCCGAAGAGGCCCACGATCTGGCCCTGCTGCTGCGTGCCGGCGCCCTGGCGGCACCTATCGAGATTGTCGAGGAACGCACCATCGGTCCCAGCCTCGGTCAGGACAACATCGATCAGGGATTTCTCTCGGTAGTGATAGGCATGGCCCTGGTGATGCTCTTCATGGCCGTCTACTACCGGGTGTTCGGTCTGGTGGCGGACCTGGCTCTGCTGATGAACCTGGTGCTGATCGTAGCGCTGCTCTCCCTGTTGCAGGCCACCCTGACACTGCCGGGTATCGCCGGCATCGTACTCACCGTGGGTATGGCGGTGGATGCCAATGTACTCATCTTCGAGCGCATTCGCGAGGAGTTGAAGAACGGCAGTACCCCCCAGGCGAGTATCCAGGCTGGCTATGAGAAGGCCTTTTCGACCATTATCGACGCCAATATCACCACCCTGATTGCCGCGGTGGTGCTGTTCAGTTTCGGTACCGGTCCGATCAAGGGTTTCGCCGTCACCCTGGCGCTGGGTATCCTCACCTCCATGTTTACCGCCATCATCGGTACCCGTGCAGTGATCAACCTGATCTACGGTCGTAGGCGGGTCAAGGCGCTGCAGGTCTAAGGGAGCAAACAAAAAATGCAAATGTTCAAACGCGACCTGCATATCGATTTCATGGGCAAGCGCAAGCTTGCCATGTTTTTTTCCGGCTTGCTGATCGTCATCGCTCTGGTCTCTCTGCTCGTCCGCGGCTTGAGCCTGGGTATCGACTTCACTGGCGGCACCCTCGTAGAGATCGGTTTTCCGCAGGCGGTGGAGCTTCCCGCGGTGCGCGAAAAGCTGTCACAGGCGGGTTTTGCTGATGCCATGGCACAGCACTTCGGTAGTTCGAAGGATGTGTTGATTCGGCTGGCGCCCCGCGAGGATCTGGAGAGTGCTGAACTGAGTGATCGCGCATTTCGTGCGCTGCAGGCCCTGGACGAGGGCGTGAAACTGAGACGCCAGGAGTTCGTCGGTCCCCAGGTCGGTGATGAGTTAACCGAGGATGGCGGTCTGGCCATGCTCTATGCGCTGTTCGGTATCCTGATCTATGTCGGGCTCCGCTTCGAGTACCGCTTCGCGCTCGGTGCGGTGATCGCCCTGGTCCATGACGTGATCATCACCATCGGCCTTTTCTCCCTGCTGCAGGTGGAGTTCGACCTGCCTGTGCTGGCGGCGGTGTTGGCGGTGATCGGCTATTCACTCAATGACACTATCGTGGTGTTCGACCGTATCCGCGAGAACTTCCGCAAAATGCGCAAGGGTGAGTCGATCGAGATCATCAACAGTTCATTGAATCAGACCCTGTCACGCACATTGGTCACATCTTTGACGACCTTGTTGGTGCTGCTGGCGCTGTTTTTCTTCGGTGGTGAAATCATCCATGGCTTCGCGTTTGCGCTTATCATCGGTGTGGTGGTGGGTACCTACTCATCAATCTATGTCGCGGGCAGCGCTGTTCTTTCGATGGGTGTCAGCAAGGCCGACTTGATGCCGGTGAAGAAAGAGGATGAAGCGCAGGACGAGATGCCCTAAGCATCTGTGCGATGCAGCTTCGGCAAGGTGCTGCAGGCGTGTTGCTTCGGGTTCGCTTGGGCTAAGCTAAGCTTCCGATTCCTCACTGCCATTGCTTTGCGGTGAGTCAGTCTTGGTTATCTCTTGCTGCGCTCGTTGCGGTGAAATTTCCCATATACCGCTGAGTACGTCTTGCATGACACGCTCAAGGGCGAGATCGCTAAGTGTGCTCGAAGGCTTGTTGTTTTCGTTCACTGGGTGCCTGCCATTCAAAGATAACCCGATACAGTTATCTTCGATAACGGTTGTCCATGGCGTTTCTTGAGCGACTTTCTGCAGCTTCAAAGGATTCTGTGAACCCTATTCGCCGGGATGGGAATTAAGCGGTAAGTTTGTCGTCCAGGTGGGGGCGAATGCGCCGTAGCATGGCATTATGCACTTTGATATTACCGGTGATGACATTGCCGGTTTCGAGAAAGCGTTCCCCGCCGGCAATATCCGTCACCAGCCCGCCGGCTTCGCGTACCAGCAGCGCACCGGCTGCAAAATCCCACTCCTTGAGACCGAGTTCCCAGAAGCCGTCAGTGCGGCCACAGGCCACATAAGCGAAGTCGAGAGCGGCTGACCCGGGTCGGCGAATGCCTGCTGTATCCTGGGCCAGGTCCTTCAGCATCCCCATGTAGTTATCCATGAAGCTGAAGTCCCGGTAGGGCAGGCCGGTACCGAGCAAGGCGCCATCCAGGCTTTTGCGGTTACTGACGCGGATCTTGTGGTCATTCAGCAGGGCGCCCTCGCCACGGCTGGCGGTGAACATCTCTTCACTGATCGGATCGTAGACCACGCCAATGTCGAGACGGCCCTTGACCTTGAGTGCGATGGAGACGGCAAATTGTGGCAGACCGTGCAGGAAGTTGGTGGTGCCGTCGAGGGGATCGATGACCCATTCGAACTCGTTGCCTGCCTGGGCGCCACTCTCCTCGGCGAGGATGGCGTGGTGTGGATATTTCTCGCGCAGCACCTCGATAATCGCGGCCTCGGCGTTTCGATCCACTTCGGTGACGAAGTCATTGCGTCCCTTGTCCGCAACGGTGAGGCGGTCGATGCGGTTGAAGTTTCGCGTGATCACGCGACCCGCTTCGCGGGCGGCCCGCACTGCAATGGTTACCATCGGATTCATGGGCGGCGAGGATACAGCATGTGGCAGTCACGATAAACTCTTTTCCTGCCTGTTGGGTTATCGGACATGCGGCAGGGTATGGTGAGGCAGGGCCCCACCCGGTAGCCAGCCCAACCTCTTGGGTGTATCTCTCAACTCATACGCCGGATTGTTGGCTGCGGGATGATAGAGCTCAACAAGCCGGGGTATTTACGGTAGGCTTGCGCACCATGCTGAGCAACATCCATATCGTACTGGTCGAGACCAGCCACCCAGGTAATATCGGTGCCGCTGCCCGGGCCATGAAAAACATGTGTCTAAGCCGGCTTGAGCTGGTTGCGCCTCAACGCTTTCCCAGTGAAGAGGCCACCTCCAGGGCATCCGGTGCCGATGACCTGCTGTGCGGGGCGCGGGTCCACGCCTCGCTGGATGAGGCGCTGCGAGGATGTCACCTGGTGGTTGGCACCAGCGCCCGTCCCAGAACCGTCTCCTGGCCGGTGTTGTCGCCCCACGAGGCGGCAGCTCAGCTGGTTGAGGAGTCCCGGCAGGGGGATGTGGCGCTGGTCTTCGGTCGCGAACAGTCGGGCCTCAGTAACAGCGAGTTGGAGCGATGCAATTTTCTTGTCCACATCCCCACCAATCCGGCCTACAGCTCCCTCAACCTGGGGGCCGCGGTGCAGGTATTGAGTTACGAGATCCAACTGGCTGCATTGGGCGGTCGCCAGGCGTCCCGGGAGCCACAGCGTGAGCTGGCGACAGCGGAGATGATGCAGGGTTTCCATGAGCATTTGACCCAGGCGTTGGGTGACGTGGGATTCACCGATCCGGTGCAGTCGGAGAAGCTGTTGCGCCGCTTGCGCCGGCTGTTCCAGCGGGCCCGTCCCGACAAAGATGAGATCAATATACTTCGCGGCATACTAAGCTCCATGCAGGGCCGCAAAACCGCCCGTCGTTGAGTGGGGAGACGCAATCTCCAAAATACCCTAGTAATTCATGAGGGATTGTGGATAATTTGCACCCCCCATGTCACGATTGTATATCGAACAAGTCGGCTTATAGCCCGAGTCAGATATGTCTTTGGAAACATCATCAGAGAAAAAGGTCTCCCACTGGAAAGAGGACATCCAAAGTGTCTTCGAGCGGGATCCGGCAGCACGCAACACATTCGAGATCCTGACCGCCTACCCCGGCATCCATGCGCTCATGTTTCACCGGATCTCCCACCGCTTATGGAACATGGGCCTCAAGTGGTTGGCACGCATCATCTCCAACATTTCCCGCTGGTTCACCGGCATTGAGATCCATCCCGGCGCGGTTATCGGCAGACGTTTTTTCATCGATCACGGCATGGGCGTAGTGATCGGCGAGACTGCTGTCATCGGCGATGACTGCACGCTCTACCACGGTGTTACCCTGGGTGGTACCAGCTGGGAGAAGGGGAAGCGGCATCCCACCCTTTCCAACAATGTGGTGGTTGGTGCCGGTGCCAAGGTGCTGGGGCCGATTCTGATCGGCGAGGGGGGACGTATCGGCTCCAATGCCGTGGTGGTGAAAGACGTACCGCCAGGCGCCACAGTGGTCGGCGTCCCGGGAAAGCTGATCACGCCCCGGCAGCCGGAGCAGGGCGGTCATCGGGAGGCGATCGCCAGGAAGATCGGTTTCGATGCCTACGGCGCCACCAAGGACGCCCCGGATCCGGTCGCCCAGGCAATCAACTGCATGCTGGATCACATGCATGTGATGGACAAGAAGATGCAGTCGATGTGCGAAGCGATGAAGCAAATGGGGATTGAGGAGACGGATGAGGAGCTGCCGACACTCGATTCCTGCGAAATCATCTCCACCGCCGAGGAGTTACAGAAACTCGACCAGGAGATGACTGAAAAAGACAATACCTCGGAATAAAAGGGGTGTCGAAATCTTGACTATTTTAGTTGGGATCGTATATTAGCGACTGGATATATTCTTGGAGCCCATAACGTGAAGCTCACCACAAAAGGTAGATATGCAGTAACTGCCATGCTCGATTTGGCGATCCATTACGGAGAAGGTCCAATCACACTGGCAGATATCGCTCAACGGCAGGGGATCTCGCTTTCCTATCTCGAACAACTCTTCTCCCGTCTGCGCAAACGTTCCCTTGTGTCCAGTGTGCGTGGACCGGGCGGCGGCTACAGCCTGGGCAGAGAGGCTAGGGAGATCCATGTCGGCGAGGTCATTTCCGCCGTTGATGAGAGTGTGGACACCACCCGTTGCCATGGTGCGAACAATTGTCAGAATAACGAGCGCTGTTTGACGCACGATCTCTGGTCCGACTTGAGCAACCAGATCTACAGCTACCTCAACAATATCAGTCTGCAGGATCTGATGGATCGTAAGGCCGTGCGTGATGTGGCGGATCGACAGGAGCAGGGGGATATGGAAGAGAACCTGCTGGGACAGACCGGGTCTCACCTCGGCATCTGACATAATGTACTGCGAGAGTTTCAGATGAAGTTACCCATTTACATGGACTACTCAGCCACCACGCCGGTCGATCCGCGAGTGGCTGAGTTGATGTGCAGCTATCTAACCCCGGACGGTGTTTTCGGAAACCCTGCATCCCGTTCCCATGCCTTTGGCTGGGAAGCGGAAGAAGCCATTACCCTGGCCCGCAGGCAGGTCGCCACGCTGGTTAATGCCGATCCCAAGGAGATTGTCTGGACCTCCGGCGCCACCGAGTCAGACAATCTGGCGATCAAAGGCGTGGCTGAGTTCTACGTCAAGAAAGGTAAGCACATCGTCACCTGCAAGACCGAGCACAAAGCGGTTCTCGATACCTGTCGCCAGCTTGAGCGCCAGGGCTACGAGATCACCTACCTTGACCCTGAACCCAGCGGCCTGATCGATCTGAAGAAACTGGAAGCGGCGCTGCGTGAGGACACTATCCTGGTCACTATCATGCACGTCAACAACGAGGTGGGTGTGATTCAGGACATCGAGGCGATCGGCGAGATGACCCGCGCCCGCAAGATCCTGTTGCATGTGGATGCGGCACAGAGTGCCGGCAAGGTGCCGATCGACCTGGAGAAACTGAAGGTCGATCTGATGTCTTTCTCTGCGCATAAGATTTACGGTCCTAAAGGTATCGGCGCCCTCTATGTACGACGCAAACCACGGGTGCGCCTGGAGGCGCAGATGCATGGTGGCGGCCATGAGCGGGGTATGCGCTCCGGCACCCTGCCGACCCATCAAATCGTCGGCATGGGCGAGGCCTTCCGTATCGCCTCCGAAGAGATGGCGGCGGAAACCGAGCGAGTGCTCGGCCTGCGCAAGCGGCTGTGGGATGGCATCAAGGAGATGGAAGAGGTCTATCTCAATGGCGATGAGCAGCAGCGGGTGGCCGGCAACCTGAATGTCAGTTTTGCCTTTGTCGAGGGCGAGTCGCTGATCATGGCGCTGAAGGACCTGGCGGTCTCTTCAGGTTCCGCCTGCACCTCCGCCAGCTTGGAGCCTAGCTATGTGCTGCGTGCTCTTGGTCGCGAGGACGAACTGGCGCACAGTTCCATCCGTTTCACCCTGGGGCGCTTCTCCACCACCGAAGAGGTCGATTACGCCATCGCCAAGATTCGTACCGAGGTGGAACGGTTGCGCGAGCTGTCTCCCCTGTGGGAAATGTTCAAAGACGGTATCGACCTGAAGTCGATCCAATGGGCAGCGCACTGAGCGCTTCATACTTGAGGTTTAGTTATGGCATACAGTGACAAGGTCCTGGACCACTATGAGAATCCTCGCAACGTCGGCGCCTTCGACAAAGAGGATCAGTCTGTCGGAACCGGCATGGTCGGAGCCCCCGCCTGTGGCGACGTGATGCGTCTGCAGATCAAGGTCGATGAGCGGGGAGTGATCGAGGATGCCCGTTTCAAAACCTACGGCTGCGGCTCCGCCATCGCCTCCAGCAGTCTGCTCACCGAGTGGGTCAAGGGCAAGACCCTGGAAGAGGCCCAGCAGATCAAGAACTCCGAGATTGCCGAAGAGCTGGCGCTACCTCCGGTCAAGGTGCACTGTTCGGTATTGGCGGAGGATGCCATCAAGGCGGCGATCAAGGACTATTCCGAAAAGAAGGCCAAATAGCTAAACTGGTCTTATTGGAACAGCAACGGACATAGAGTATCGCCATGACTATCACCATCACCGAAGCAGCCGCGCAACATGTGCTGACCTTCCTCAACAACCGGGGCAAGGGTTTGGGCATACGTCTGGCTGTGCGCACCTCGGGTTGCTCCGGCATGGCCTACGAAATGGAGTTCGTCGACGAACTGCAGGATAACGATCAGGTGTTCGAGGATCATGGTGTCAAGGTCGTGATCGACAGCAAAAGCCTGGTCTATCTGGATGGCACCGAAGTCGACTATGCCCGGGAGGGGCTTAACGAGGGCTTTAAATTCAACAACCCCAATGCCAAGAGCGAGTGCGGCTGCGGTGAGAGTTTCGGGGTCTGAGCCGTCGCTCGAACTCCCAACACCCTATGAGAGACGGCTGCCCCTCGGCGGCCGTTTTTTCAGGCGCAACCCGAAGGGCTGTGGCTGTTTTTCCGCTCAGCGACGTTATCATTCGCTCGTGTCGTGCAACTACACATCGCTCATTCTGCCTTGCTGGACGAAAAAACAGCCACAGCAGGATCTATCGGATGAGTGTTAACAGGCCCTAGATGCTGGATTTTTCGAAAAACTACTTTGAACTTTTTGGTCTGCCGGTGGGCTATGTCGTGGATGCGAATGCCTTGTCCGAGCGCTATCGTGAGCTGCAGCGGATCGTTCACCCTGATCGCTTCGCCACCGCCTCGGATCAGGAGCGTCGCCTCTCGGTACAAGGCGCCGCGCTGATCAATGAGGCCTATGAGACCCTCAAGGATCCGGTCGCCAGGGGTGGTTATCTGTTGACCCTGCATGGGGTCGAAATGGATGCTCACAACGAATCGACCCAGGATATGGCCTTCCTCATGCAGCAGATGGAGCTGCGTGAGGAGTTGGAGGGCGTACGCAACCAGCCAGACCCATACCAGGCTGTACTCCACATCAGCAACCGGGTGAATAAACAGATCACCGGCTTGGTTGGGCAGATGGCGGTGCAGTTCGAGACCCCTACCAGCGAGCAGCTGGAAGCCGCCCGCGAGATCCTGCGCAAGATGCGCTTTCTGCAGAAGTTGCGCAGCGAAGCGGAGAACATGGCGGCTGATCTCGAGGATGAGATACTCTGAACGAATGCAATAGATGATGCAAAGAGAACGATGGCACTTCTACAGATAGCGGAACCGGGGCAGGCACAGGCTCCCCATCAACACAGACTGGCCGCCGGTATCGACCTGGGCACGACCAACTCCCTGGTGGCCAGTGTGCGTAGCGGACAGGCCGAGACCCTGCCGGACGCGGCGGGACGCCATCTGTTGCCCTCCGTGGTGCGCTACACCAAAGACGGGTTGCTGGTCGGCCACGAGGCCAAGGCGGGCGAGGCGGACGACCCCCTCAACACCATCTCCTCCGCCAAGCGCCTGATCGGCCGTGGGGTAAGCGAGATCAAGACCCTCGGCAGCCGGCTGCCCTATCGCTTCATCCAGGAACACACCAGCGTGCCGCGTATCCAGACCGTGAGCGGCGATATCAGTCCCATCGAGGTCTCCGCCGAAGTGCTAAAGGTGCTGGCGCAACGGGCCGAGGAGAGCCTCGACGGCGAGCTTGCCGGGGTGGTCATTACGGTGCCGGCCTACTTCGACGAGGCGCAGCGTCAGGCCACCAAGGACGCCGCCAAGCTGGCGGGGCTGCATGTCTTCCGCCTGCTCAACGAACCCACTGCGGCGGCCCTTGCCTACGGGCTCGACAAGCAGGCGGAGGGAGTGCACGCGATCTACGACCTGGGTGGCGGCACCTTCGACATCTCCATCCTGCGCCTCAACAAGGGTGTTTTCGAAGTGATGGCAACCGGTGGCGACTCCGCCCTGGGCGGGGACGACTTCGATCGTGCGTTGGCCGAGTGGATCATGCAGCAGGCCGATATCGCCGAGGATGCCGATCATGCCCAGATCAAGCGCCTGCTGAATGCCGCCTGCGCTGCCAAGGAGGCCCTCAGCCAAGCCGAGGAGACGACCCTACGCGTTGCGCTGGCCGACGGCGGCGAGTGGCAGGGCGGCCTATCACGCCAGCAGTTCAACGAGCTGATCGACCCATTGATCAACAAGACCCTGATGGCCTGCCGGCGAGCCCTGCGTGATGCGGGCGTCTCTGCGCAGGAGGTGCAACAGGTGGTGATGGTCGGTGGTTCCACCCGGGTGCCCCGGGTACGTGAAAAGGTGGGTGAGCTGTTCGACAGCGAGCCGCTGGTCGACATCGACCCGGACCGGGTGGTGGCGGTCGGAGCCGCGATCCAGGCCGATATCCTGGCCGGTAACAAGCCGGACGGGGAGATGCTGTTGCTCGACGTGATCCCGCTCTCGCTCGGTATCGAGACCATGGGCGGCCTGAGCGAAAAGCTGATCAGCCGCAACACCACCATCCCGGTGGCAAGGGCGCAGGAGTTCACCACCTTCAAGGACGGCCAGACCGCCATTGCCATCCACGTGGTGCAGGGCGAACGCGAGCTGGTCTCCGACTGCCGTTCTCTGGCCCGCTTCGAACTGCGCGGTATACCGCCCATGGTGGCGGGTGCCGCCCGCATTCGGGTCACTTTCGCGGTGGATGCGGACGGTCTGTTGAGTGTCAGCGCCAGCGAGATGTCGAGTGGGGTGCAGGCCAGTATCGAGGTCAAGCCATCCTATGGTCTCACCGACAACGAGATCGAGACCATGCTTAAGGAATCCATGGCCCACGCCGGCGAAGACAAGCTGGCGCGCAGCCTGCGCGAACAGCAGGTGGAGGCGGCGCGCACCATCGAAGCGCTGGAGGCGGCCCTGAGTGCAGACGGCGAGCGCCTGCTCAATGCCGACGAGCGGCTGCTGGTCGAGGCGGCTCTCCAGGAGTTGCGTGATCTGGCCCAGTGCGACGACCAGAAGGCGATCAAGAGCGGTGTCGAAAAGCTGGAACAGGTCTGCGGCTTTTACGTCGAACGGCGCATGAACCAGAGCATTCAACGGGCCATGTCCGGTCACAAGGTCGACGAGTTCGATTAAATTTCAGAGCAGGAAGGTGCTTTCAGAAGAGAAAACCGCGAATGAATGCAGTTCACCGAAAATTCGCGCAAATGGTCTCCGCATTGAGAGAGAATTGATCGTTACTTCGCGATGATTTGCGTTATTTGCGGTGAATCCCAGTGAGAACCGCCCTCTGCGCCTTCAACGATGCGGCGTAAAGGCTCTTATAAGCGCCATGCAATTCAGAGAAAATTAGCTATGCCACAACTTATCTTCCTGCCCCATGAGGAGATCTGCCCAGAAGGCGCCGCCTTCGAAGTGGAACCGGGAATCACCATCTGCGACGCAGCACTGCAGCATGGGATCGAGATCGAACACGCCTGCGAGAAATCCTGCGCCTGCACCACCTGCCACGTGATCATCCGCGAGGGTTTCGACTCACTGGCCGAGGCGGAGGAGGCCGAGGAGGATCTGCTCGACAAGGCCTGGGGTCTGGAGCCCGAATCCCGCCTCAGCTGCCAGGCACTGGTCGGCGAAGAGGACCTGGTGATCGAGATCCCCAAATACACCATCAACATGGTTTCCGAACACCACTGATCAGGAGCGCGCTATGGGACTGAAATGGATCGATTCCCTGGACATCGCCATCGCCCTCGATGAGGCATATCCCGATGTGGACCCTCTCTCCATCAACTTCGTCGACCTGCGCAGCTGGGTGCTTGCCCTGGATGCGTTCGACGACGATCCCGAACACTCCGGCGAGAAGATCCTCGAAGCGATCCAGGCGGCCTGGATCGAAGAGCGGGAATAAGCGAACTATCAGTAGTCGCTTTTCGTCCGGATCTGGTGCATCTGGTTATATCTAAGTGGTTGAAAAGGCGTGTAACCGGGTCTGCCAATAGTTGCCGATTCATGCTGATGTAAGTATGGATATGATCTTGTTCAGATGCTGTTATTAACCCGGCAACTAAATATGTCGTCTTCAGCCGAAGTGTGCCTGCCGACAGCTTGCGCATCAAAACGCCGCTGTCGCATTCCTACAGCAAGATTTGATAACGCAGCCTGCAGGCAGGCACACTTCGGCCTGTCAGTTAAATCATAATGTTAGGGGCCTTGTCGTTTGCTACACAGTAGTATTCTTCAAACAGGACGGAGGATTTATTTTCCCTATATCCTCCGTCTCCCTGTTTTCTGCGGATGGCCGGCCGCGGACCAACTGTCAGGTCAACATCTCCGTGAAGCGTTCGGATACTATCTTCAGGAACTCTTTGTTGAGTGGTGAAAGTTCTTTCAGAATCCGAGCGGCGCCGGCCGCGTCTCGTTTGCGTAACGCCTCATCGAGAGAACCGGTTCCCTCATGATTCATCAGGGTTTGCCATTTGATGAATATGGTGTCGATTTTGCTGACGTGGTCTCCGTTCTGGAACTGCTGCTTGAGCTGTTCGGTATCATGCAGCCCTGCCTGGGTGGCTTCTAGAAAGATACGGTCGATCGCTATCCTTATCTCATCAGCCTCCTCTTCACACATTACATGGTCCTGGAAACGTTTGTTCTCCAGGATTTCCCAACGGAAACGGAACGCAAGGCGCATGGTGATGGCCAGTACGCGCAGACCTTCAGGCAAGGAAGAGTGATCGATGGCTTTGATGTCTTCGACAAAATCGATGAGATAGGAGTGTATCTTACCCGTGGCTTCAACCTGTATTTTGGCATGCAGCACCGGAAGATAGTGTTTTCCGTTATGGCCGGTAAACGTGGCATGAATGTCGTCAGGAATATTCTTGTCCCGCGCTGCACGAAGAGCATGGCGCAACTCCGTGCGCCAATAGTCATTGCTTTTGTCGATAACCTGATCCGTCAGTGCGCCCCAAGTAGCGGGTCTCTCGCTCTTGCCAAAGAGCAGGAGCTTGCCGGGAGTCGCATCGACGATCTGCATCTCATTGAGGTCATCATTGGTCGCCAGCGGATTGTCATCACGGATACTGACAGAGACGAATTCATGAAAGGGAAGGGTTTTTAGCAAAGACGGGGGCGAGACAAGGCTTTCTATCTTCTGCGCGATGGATGCCACATCCGCTGCCGTGTTGATTGCGCTCATCCCGGGAACCGGATTCGGCTCACAGAACAACTCATGCAGGAATACCTTAAGCTTTTCTTTGGATGCGGCTACTGCATTGAAGTTGCTGATCTGTTCGGGAATTTTATTGTCTTTATAGTGAATGCAGATAAGACGATCACCAGGCAGTTTCTTCGCGCGAAATAATCCGCTCTCGTAGAGGCACCAGTCCCAATCATCGGCCGGATCCGGTAACAGTAAAATAAACCAATTGGCATTACGCGTGGCACGTAGGATTTTTTCACGATAATCTTTACCTGTCTCGAATTCCTTTGCATAGGTGATACGAAGCTTCTCTCCGGCGATTGCCCGTATCTGTCGTACCACGGCTGACGCAACCGCCTCGTCTTTTATCTTGTAACTGAAAAAGATTTCGATCTGATTGTTATAGATCGCCCGGGCCGCTTTCTTGATGGCTTGCTCCACCTCGCGTGAATTTTCATCTTTTAGATTATCCACCGCCCTGATGATCTGCTCGGCGCAGGGAATGTTGCGACTGATGAATTGACTGATCAAATATTCGATCAGGTCATCCGCAAATTGTTTATCCGTAAGTATTTCTCGCAGCGATGAAATGTATCCGGTGCAGTGGGGGAACTTCTTGGTAAGTAGATCAGACCGGGTAGTCGCATCGACCATCGCGTGTACATTCACTTCCTGTGGCATTGTCGATCCTCCCTGGGATTGAGTTGGAATCAGAAGTGTGATTTACAATTAATTCCTGTAACTTTCTCAACAATATGGCATTGCCGGGGAAGTGAAATAGACGGACTGCGGCAGACGCCGGATTTGCTTTCGTAAGTCCGGTTGAAAACGACAGATCGAGTCGTAGGGGGCAGCATACATTCGGATCGGGAAAACCGATCAAGACTCTGAAGCCTATTCCGTAGGGTACTTCCCACAACACAACTGCTCCTCCATATAGCCAAGAAGACAAGATCCATGTCAGATCAGGACATTCGTACTGCAGGTTTTTGAACGTCGGTTTCTAGCAAATGCCTGGCTCCATTCAGGCGTGTGGGGTTATGGTAATTCCGTATGTTCACAACAGCATATGCTGTGCCATATGATGCTGCACAATATCAATTATCTATTTAATTCATAATGTTAAATGCAATTCTGTTTGAGCGCGCGGGATGCTGATGCCGTATATTTGATAAATATACCGACTCCGTATTTATGCCATTCAAGCAGTGCACCTTCGTTGGCGAAAGCTTCATAGAGGTTTTTTTTAGTGAAATCAATGCACTAATTTTGTATGGCGCGCTAAGAGGGTGGACGTAGGGGGAGCGTGTCGATTGTAAAAAATACTGACATGATTTTTATCGTGATTTGATCTTGAGCAGGCGAAATTGACGCGCTGGTATGTTATTCCCTCCGCCATCTTCCAGTTCGAGCAAGCCTGAAAAAACATGAGTGGAAGCCGGAACGGATCATAGATCAGGATGCGGAAAAATTTTACCGCACTCAATAATTGACGGGATCAGAGTGTCTTTTTTTTCGCATATTTATTCAGGGCTCTCAGTGGCAATCGGCAGTTGCAGAGTAAACCTGGCGCCATTGGCGAGATTCTCCGCCATGGCCCTGCCGTTATGGAATTCCAGAATCAGCTTCACCAGATAGAGTCCCAAGCCCAGGTGGGGTTCGTCGCCGCCTCGTTCCCGTATGGAGACCATCGACTGAAATAGCGCATCCTGCATCTCGGGAGGCAGGCCTGGACCCTGGTTGTCGACCTGTATTTCCACAGTCGAATCGGTTGTCCTGGTGATTGCGATACGTATCGGTGTCTGCTTGGTGTGGAAATCGATGGCATTGCCCACCAGCTTGTCGAGCGCCTGGCTGATCAGTTCGGGCGCGGCGATGACTTCGACGGCTGATTCTGGCAACTCGCAAGCAAAGTCGATTCGCGGGTGGCTGATGCGATAGCCCTCGCAGAGTGACTGGCAGAGTCCGGCAAGGTCGATGCGCGACAGCTCGGCGGATTGCAGGGCCTGTTCCAGCCGGGTCGCCTCACGTAAGCGATTGAGGATCAGGTTGAGTCGATGGGTTCCCTCAAGGGCGCGGTCGGTATAGCGTTGCTTGATCTCCGGGGTGTCTTCCGCTTGCAGGTTTTCGAGGGAGGATTGCACCATCGCCAGCGGCGTGCGGAATTCGTGGGCCAGGCGCGAAGCCATCTGCTCCAGGTATCTGTTATAGGCCTGTAGACGTTGTAATACGCTGGTGAAGCTGCGGTCGAGGGCACCCAACTCGTCGGCATCGGCGCTGCCGTTGACGGCTTCCAGCAAACGGCCATCATGACTTACCGCCCGGTTGAACTTGCGATTCAGTCGCGAGATGCGGCGGGTCAGCCAGGTGGCGAGCAGAAACAGTGTCCCACCGGTGAACAGAAACAGCATCAGGCTTACCCTCAGCAATCGCTCCAGGGCTTGTTGCTGCAGCAGCAGGATGTTGCTGGTGGTCTGTTCCACCAGGATGACGCCATTCACCTCGTCGGCATTGAACAGCGGGTAGGCAGCGGAGAGGGTGTTTGCACGGCTACGGGCGAAACGATAGCGGTAGACCGCTCCCGCTCCGTTGAGCGCATGTCGAATCTCGGGTCCGTCCATGCGTCCGGCATGTTCCCGCATGCTGATTGCCTCGCTACCCGGGTCGCTCAGCAACAGGGCAAGCAGGCGCTGGGTGAGACTGGTGGGTTCGCTGGAGGCGATGGTCAGGGTTCCATGGCGGCCGATCACCTGGCGTTGGCGGTTGAGAATGGTATAGCGATGATGTTTGCTGTCGAGCCCCTGTAGCAGGGTGTCGCTCGGTAGACTGGGCATCACCAGAGCGGCCAGCTGGCGGGTGCGTTGCCAACCCGAAGTGGAGGCGATGCCCTGGATTTTGCCCTGCTGGCTTGCCAGATCGACCACCGCCAGGGAGAGCTGCTGCCGGGTCATGGCCAGTGGCAGGCGCAACTCCACCGTATATCCCTCCGGGCTCTCCTGCCACTCGCCCCGGATCGCGTGTTCGGTACCGCCGTTCACCGTCTGCACACTGAGCCAACCGGGTGCCGAGGTGCCAATCAGATACTGTCGGCTGGTCTTCCCATCGCCGGGTAAGGCGAGGATCAGATGATCCCCCGTGGTAAGTGCGGCATCGGCCCGCGGATAGGTGAGGGTGTTGTCGAAGACGCGGATCAGCAGGTAGAGGTCGCTACCGTGATAGCCGGCCAGCAGGTCGAAGCGGATCGCTCCCGTTGTGGTCTCGCTGGCACGATAGCGACGCGCTTGCGTCAACAGATCCCGCCACTCCTCGGCATAGCCGTCGACCACGACCGCTTGTGACAAGGGGTGTACATACAGACTCTGGTTGGAACCTCTATCGCCGTTCAGTTGCGCAGTGCGGTTCGCCAATAGACCTGCGACCACTTCCGCGCGACTCAGCAGCAGCTCTTCCTGGGCCTGCCGCAGAGAAGCCTCGGTCTCCTGCAGATAGCGGTAGCCGAGCCAGGGAATTGCCAGTAGCGTCAGGGAGGCAAGCACCAGCTTGAAACGCAGGGAATGTACAAAGCGGGGTTGACCCATTTATACGTTA